>NZ_JBQEMZ010000006.1:0-252108 GCF_052044445.1 Cellulosimicrobium sp. 22598 | reverse complement strand
GTGATGTTCGACGTGCCGTCGCGTGATGACGTGGAGCGGGTCGTGATCACGCGTGAGGTCGTGCTGGACAACGTGAATCCCACGATCGTGCCGCGCACCTCCACCGCGCGCAGCCGCACCCCGCGGGAGAAGTCCGCCTGACCTGCCACCCGCTGAGGTAGAGCCCCGGTCCGCCGAGGTAGAGCCCTGGTCCGCCGGGGTAGAGCCGTGGTGGCCGAGGTAGAGCCGTGGTGGCCGAGGTAGAGCTGTGGTCGGGTCTCAGACGCGCAGGGTTGGGTCCGCGGTGGGGGTGGGCTCGGTGCTCGGGGCTGCGGCGCCGTCACTCTGGTCTGTCGGGCGTGGGTTCTAGGAGCGCCGCTCTGACGCCCCTTCGCATCCGAGCCCACCCCCACCGCTCGGCGGTCGGCCCACCATGGCTCGGCGACCGGCCGACCAGGCGGTCCTGGCAGCCCGACCAGGCGACCTTGGCTCGTCAGCCCCCATGTCGGGCCGAGACGACCTGCTCGGCGTGGCGTCGTGCGGCCCGGGCGACCTCGCGACGGCACGGGGCGACGTCGCGAGAACAGGTCGAGTCGCGACCCACGACCCACGACCCACGACCCTGACCCGCAGCTGCAGCCGCTGCGCCGCGGCCGCGGCGCAGCGGCGCAGTGGCGCCCGCGAGGCGCGCGACGGGCGGAGGTGTGCGGTGTCACGCGGCAAGCGGACGCAGCAACGGGAACGTGTCGGCGAGACCGGCACCGCGGGCGGTCGCCCGGGTGAGGGACGACCAGGGTGAGGCGACGTCGGGCGGGGTGGGTGGTGGTGCCGCGTCGTGGCGGGCCTGGCGGGAGCCGCGAGGAACGAGCGGCGGATGGTAGACGCGGCACCACTACCCACCCCGACCACCCAAGGTGACCAGACCGCCGTCGGGCAGGACCACGGCCTTTACCTCGCGTGACCAGGGCTCTACCTCGGCGGACCAGGGCTCTACTTCGCGTGACCAGGGCTCTACCTCGCGCGGTCTCGGGTCTGCTTCGGCCGGCCAGGGTTCTGCCTCGGTGGATGGCAGGCCTTGCCTGGTCAGGCGTCGGCGCCCACCTTGGCGCCGTAGAGGGTGTCGATCGTGTCGGCGAAGTCCTTGATGACGAGGCCGCGCTTCACCTTGAGGGACGGCGTGAGGTAGCCGTTCTGCTCGGTGAAGTCCGAGGTCAGCACGGTGATCTTCCGGATCGACTCGGCGCGGGAGACGGCCTCGTTCGCGTGCGCGACGGCGCGGTCGAGCGCGGCGAGGACGTCGGGGTTCGTGGCGGCGGCGTCGACGTCCATGGGCGGCAGGCCGTGGGTCGCGAGCCAGCCCGGGAGCATCTCGGCGTCGAGCGTGACGAGGGCGCCGATGAAGGGGCGCTGGTCGCCCACGACGACGACCTGGCTCACGAGCGGGTGGGCGCGCAGGCGGTCCTCCAGCACGGCGGGGGCGACGTTCTTGCCGCCGGCGGTGACGATGATCTCCTTCTTGCGGCCGGTGATGCGCAGGTAGCCGTCGTCGTCGAACGCGCCGAGGTCGCCGGTGCGGAACCAGCCGTCCTGGAGCGCCTCGGCGGTGAGCTCGGGCTGGTTGCGGTAGCCGCGGAAGACGTGGTCGCCCTTGACGAGCAGCTCGCCGTCGTCGTCGATCCGCAGCGAGGTGCCGGGGAACGCGGGCCCGACGGTGCCGATCTTGGTGAGGCCGGGCAGGTTCACGGCGGTGGGGGCCGTCGTCTCGGTGAGGCCGTAGCCCTCGAGGATGCGCAGCCCGACGCCGCGGTAGAAGTGGCCCAGCCGCTCGCCGAGGGGAGCGCCGCCGGAGATCGAGTACGTGAGCTGCCCGCCCATCGCGGCCCGGAGCGTCGAGTAGACGAGCCGGTCGGCGACGGCGTGCTGCGCGCGCAGCCCGAACGACGGTCCGCCCGCGGTGTCGAGCGCGCGCGACCACGTGATCGCGACCTTCGCGGCCCAGTGGAAGACCTTGCGCTTGGCGCCGGTCCCGGTCTTCTGCTCGGCCGTGTTGTAGACCTTCTCGAAGACGCGCGGCACGGCGAGCAGGAACGTGGGGCGGAACGTCCCGAGGTCGGCGACGAGGTTCTTGGTGTCCCACGAGTGTGCGAGCACGGCGTTCGACGCGACCACGACGACCTGGATGAAGCGCGCGAAGACGTGGGCGAGCGGCAGGAACAGGAGGGTGCGCGCGCCGTCGGAGTCGAGGATCTCGGCGAGGCCGGCGCGGCCGTTCAGCGCGAGGTGGACGAAGTTCCGGTGCGTGAGCTCGACGCCCTTGGGGCGCCCGGTCGAGCCGGAGGTGTAGATGACCGTCGCGAGGTCGTCGACCCGCTGGGCGGCGCGACGGCGGTCCACCTCCTCGGCGGGGACGTCAGCGCCTGCGGCGCGCAGGGCGTCCACGGCGCCGTCCTCGACGACGAGCACGTCCTCCAGGGCGGGCAGGCGGTCCCGCACGGACGCGACCTCGGCGGCGTGGGAGGCGGTCTCCACGACGGCGAGCCGCACGGCGGCGTCCGACAGGATCCAGTGCACCTGCTCGGCCGACGACGTCTCGTAGACGGGCACGGGGACGGCGCCCACGGCCCACGCCGCGAAGTCGAGGAGGGTCCACTCGTAGCGTGTGCGCGACATGATCGCGACGTGGTCTCCCGGCTCGATGCCGCGGGCCACGAGGCCGCGCGCGACGGCGACGACGTCCGCCTCGAACTCCTGCGCGGTGACGGGCTCCCACGGGCCGTCCGCGGTGGTCCGGCGCTCGACGAGCGTCGCGTGGGGTCCACGGGCGACACGGTCGGTGAGGAGGGTGCTGATGGTCGCCGTGGGGGAGACCTCGACGAGGCTCGGCGACGCGTGTTCCGTCATGGGACTCTCCGCTGAGTGGGACGGCAGGTAGGGACGGCGTGACACTTTACTCCGTACTCCGAGTATCGCGTTCCTCGGGTCGCCGGGGGCGCCTAGGATCAGTGGGTGACGAACCCGCCCGGCCCCTCTGCCGTCCCCGCCGAGATCCTCATGCTGCGCGACAGCATCGACAACATCGACGCCGCGCTCATGCACCTGCTCGCGGAGCGGTTCAAGTTCACGCGCCGGGTCGGGGAGCTCAAGGCGCAGGGAGGGTTGCCGCCGGCCGACCCCGACCGGGACCGGCAGCAGATCGCGCGCCTCACCGGGATCGCCGACGCCGCGGGCCTCGACCCCCAGTTCGCGGAGCAGTTCCGCGAGTTCATCGTCCGCGAGGTCATCCGCCACCACGAGCGGATCGCCGCGGAGCACGCCGCGTCGGGCGAGGGCACGCCCGTCCTCGACACCTACTCCTGACGGCGTCGTGACCGTCGGCGTCCGCCGGGTCCTGCCCGACGCGCGGTGGCGACGCGGGTCGATCTGACCGACCCTGGAGGGGTCCCAGGGTGGGCCCCGGCGTCGGCACGACCTGCGCGCCGGGCGGCCCGCCCGCCACGCCGACGGACGCTAGAGGTGTTCGCATGAAGATCGATTGGCTCAAGCCCCTCCTCGGCCACCCGGGCCCCTTCGCGACGGTGTACATCGACGCGACGCGGGCCAACGAGGCCGGGGACCGCGAGGTCGAGAACCGCTGGAAGGGCGTGCGCCGCACGCTGCGCCAGGAGGGCGCGCCCGACGCCGTCCTCGACGACCTCGAGGAGGTGGTGCTGCGGCCGACGCGGGTCGGGGGCACCCACGGGCGCGTGCTGATCGCGGACGACACGGGCGTGCTGGTCGACCGCGTCGTCAAGGACCCGCCGGCGCTCACGAAGGGGTCGTGGGGCCCCGTCCCCGCGCTGCTCCAGGCGGCGCGCGCCGCGGACGAGTCGGTCGACTACGTGCGGGTCGTCGTCGACCGCCAGGGCGCGGACCTCACGTGGTCCGTCGCGGGGGGACACCTGCCGTACGCGGAGCCGGAGTCGGTCGAGGGCGGCCACGACGTCATCAACAAGGTCCGGACCGGCGGCCTGTCCCACAAGCGCATCGAGTCGCGCGCGGAGGACTCGTGGGAGCGCAACGCCGAGGCGGTGGCCGCCGAGCTGGAGCGCCAGGCGGCGGAGTACCGCCCCGAGCTCGTGCTCCTCACCGGGGACGTGCGCGCGGTCCCTCTCGTGCGCGGGGCGCTCGGCCGTGCGACGGCCGAGCTCGTCGTCGAGGTCCCGGGCGGCGGTCGAGGCCCGGGCATCAACGAGGCCGCGTTCGAGGCGAACGTCGCCGACGCGCTCGACAGCTTCCGCGAACGACGGCGCGAGAAGGTCCTCGCGGAGTTCCGTCAGGAGCAGGGGCGCGAGTCGGGTGCCGTGACGTCCGTCGAGGACGTCGTGGCGGTCCTCGCGCGCGGGCAGGTCAAGGAGCTCGTCCTGGCCGACGAGTACGGCCAGGACGCGGCGCTCGACGGCCGCTCGCTCTGGATCGGGCCGAGCCCGATGCACATCGCCGCGTCCAAGGAGGAGATCCAGGACCTGGGCGTCACCGAGGGCCTCGAGAAGCTCCCCGCGACGGTCGCGCTCGTCCGTGCCGCGGTGGGCCAGGACGCCGGCCTGACGTTCGCGCCCGAGGGCAGCGTCGAGCTCATCGAGGGCGTCGGCGCGACCCTGCGGTGGGCCGACGAGGGCACGCCGCGCGAGGTCGCGGCGACGATGTCCGGTGACGACGCCAGGCTGCGCGGCGAGATCATCTGACCCGCCGGCCGCTGTGGGCATGGAACGGGCCCGGTTCTGACCGCAGAACCGGGCCCATTCCATGCCCACGACAGGTGGGGGAGTCAGGACTTCTTGCGGGCCTCGGGCTCGCCGAGCTCGGAGGAGACGACGACGATCCCGCCCTGGACGGCCGGGTCGCCCTGGCCCTCCGTGGCCGCGACGAGGTCGAGCGTGCCGGTGACGCGCCCGCCGTTGCGGACGTCGACGACCGATGCCTCGACGCCGGCGAGCGACGCGGCCGGGACGGCGACCTGCGCCGCGAGGATCGGCGTGCGCATCGAGACCTTCGCCTCGGACTTGACCTTGCGCAGCGCGGCGAGCGCGTGGCCCGCGGCCGTGAGCACGGCCGGGTCGGCGTCGCCGGCCGCCGAGCGCGCGACGTCGGACGTCGGCCACGGCGCGCGGTGGATCGATCCCTCCGACGCGCGCCACCACGACCAGACCTCCTCGGTCGCGAACGGCACGAACGGCGCGAAGAGACGCAGGAGCGTGTCGAGCGCGATCGCGAGCGCGACGCGCGCGGACCGGGTCTCGGCCGAGACGTCGGACGCCGCGGCGCCGGCGCCGTACGCGCGGTCCTTGACGAGCTCGAGGTAGTCGTCGCAGAACGTCCAGAAGAACGTCTCCGTGGTCTCGAGGGCGCGCGTGTGGTCGTACGCCTCGAACGCCTCGGTCGCCTTCTCGACGACGGACGCGAGGCCGGCGAGCATCGCACGGTCGAGCGTCTCGGTGACGAGCGCGGGGTCGAGGACGATCTCGCCCGTCCCGGTCTCGGCGTCCACGCCGAACGACAGCGCGAACTTCGACGCGTTGAGGATCTTGATGGCGAGGCGGCGCCCGATCTTCATCTGCCCGACCTCGAACGCCGCGTCGGTGCCCAGGCGAGCCGAGGCGGCCCAGTACCGCACCGCGTCGGAGCCATGCTCCTCCAGCAGGCCCATGGGCGTGACGACGTTGCCCTTGGACTTCGACATCTTCTTGCGGTCGGGGTCGAGGATCCAGCCCGAGATCGCGGCGTTCTTCCACGGCAGCGAGCCGAACTCGAGGTGCGAGCGCACGACGGTCGAGAAGAGCCAGGTCCGGATGATGTCCTGGCCCTGCGGGCGCAGGTCCATGGGGAACACGCGCTCGAACAGGTCGGGGTCGACCTCCCAGCCACCGGCGATCTGCGGCGTGAGCGACGACGTCGCCCAGGTGTCCATGATGTCGTTCTCGCCGACGAACCCGCCCGGCACGCCACGCTGGTCCTCCGTGTACCCGGCGGGCACGTCGGACGACGGGTCGACGGGCAGGACGTCCTCGGACGGGACGATGGGGTGGTCGTGGTCGACCTCGCCCGACTCCAGCACCGGGTACCACAGCGGGATCGCGACGCCGAAGAAGCGCTGGCGCGAGATGAGCCAGTCGCCGTTGAGGCCGCCGACCCAGTTCTCGTAGCGCACGCGCATGAAGTCGGGGTGGAACGCGAGCTCCTTGCCGCGGGTCAGCAGCTCCTGGCGCAGGTCGCGCGTCGTGCCGTCGGCCGTCGTCCAGTCGCGGCCGCCGTTGCGGATGTACCACTGGCGCGACGTGACGATCTCGAGGGGCTTGTCGCCCTTCTCGAAGAAGTTCGCCTTGCGCTGGGTCGGCACGGGCTCGCCGTCGAGGTCGCCCGCGTCGCGCAGCGCGTCGACGACGACCTGGCGCGCCGAGAACGTCGTCTTGCCCGCGAGCTCGGCGAACACGCCCTGGCCGGCGTGCGACGTGATCCAGTCCGGCGTCTCGCGCGTGATGCGGCCGTCGCGCGTGATGATCGACCGCGTCGGGAGCTGCAGCTCGCGCCACCACTGCACGTCGGTGAGGTCGCCGAACGTGCAGCACATCGCGATGCCCGCGCCCTTGTCGCGCTCGGCGGCGGGGTGGGCGAGGACGGGCAGCTCGACGTCGAACAGCGGCGAGCGCACCGTCGTGCCGAACAGGTGCTGGTACCGCTCGTCGTCGGGGTGCGCGACGAGCGCCACGCACGCCGCGAGGAGCTCGGGCCGCGTCGTCTCGATGTGGACCGGTGCGCCGTCGTCGGGCGTGCCCGGCGCGACGCGGTGGAACGCGACCTTGTGGAAGTGCCCGGGGTAGTCGCGCGCCTCGAGCTCGGCCTGCGCGACCGCCGTCTGGAACGTCACGTCCCACAGCCCGGGGGCCTCCGCCTGGTACGCCTCGCCGCGCGCGAGGTTGCGCAGGAACGCACGCTGCGCCGCGGTGCGGGACCGCGCGTCGATCGTCTGGTAGTGCTGCGCCCAGTCGACCGAGAGCCCGAGCCGGCGCCACAGCGCCTCGAACTGCTTCTCGTCCTCGGCGGTCAGTCGCTCGCACAGCTCGATGAAGTTGCGGCGGCTCACCGGCACCTGGTCGGCGGCCTTGACCGACTTGCCCTCGCCGCCCTCGTGCGGGGGCTCGAAGCCCTCGACGTAGGGGAGCGTCGGGTCGCAGCGCACGCCGTAGTAGTTCTGCACGCGGCGCTCGGTGGGCAGGCCGTTGTCGTCCCAGCCCATCGGGTAGAACACCTCGAGGCCGCGCATGCGCTGGAAGCGCGCGACGACGTCGGTGTGGGTGTAGGAGAAGACGTGGCCCACGTGCAGGGAGCCGGAGACTGTCGGCGGCGGGGTGTCGATGGAGAAGACCTGCTCGCGGGTCCTGGAGCGGTCGAACGCGTACGTCCCCTGCTCGGCCCAGCGGGCGTCGTAGGTCTCCTCGAGCCCGTCGAGGCTCACCCGGTCGGGTACTCCCGCGACCACCGCGCGGACGACGTCGCCGGCTACGTGGCCGGCGGAGGAGGTCGTTGCTGCCGTGGCATCGGCCGCGCCCGTCGGCGCGTTCGTCGGGAAGTCGCTCATGGTCGCCCATTCTCCCAGATCTCGGGGCCGCTCCCGACGGCGTCTCGTGTCCCGGCCGCCGTCGTCACCGGGTGCCGGAGGCGGCGCCCGCGGCGCCGGTCCCGTCCGCGCCGGACAGGCGTGCGGCCAGGTCCGTGGCCGTCCCCAGGAGGCGTTCCCAGACCGCCGGGTCGAGGAGGTCGAGCGGGCGTTCGCTGTACAGGAAGAGCCGGTCGCCGGACACCTCCGCCGCGAGCGGCAGGGGTCCGCGGACGAGCGTCTCGACGACCTCCGAGGTGAAGACGGCGCGTGCGGTGCCCGTCGGGGACCGCACGGGCCCGTAGGCGCGGTGGCGGTCGCCGAACGGGCCGTCGACCGGCAGCTCCCACACGCGCTCGACGCCCCGCGGAGCCCGGGCGCCGCGTAGGCCCCGGGCGGGTGCCGTCTCGACGACGACGTGGGGGAGGGCGCGGTCGATGCCGACCATGGCATAGGTGAACTCGAACGGCTCGCCGTTGCGGTAGCCGGCGCTGTAGGTGTAGGTCGCGACCTCGACGGGGTGGTGACCGCGGGTGCGGACCACGTTCCAGGCGACGCGGAGGATGCCCAGCCGGAACGCCCCGCTGGGCAGCTCCGGATCGTCGACCCGCGCCTCGAGGTCGAACCCGTTCGCCGCGGCGAACCGGCTCAGGCGGTACGCCCGCTCGTGGTCCCGGGCGGACGAGCGCCGCACGCCCCGGGCGACGAGGAGCCCGACGGCGACGAGGCCGACCGCCACGAGCCCGACGGCGACCCCGGAGGCGACTCCGGCGGCGACGAGCCCGACCACGACGAGGGCGAGGACGGCGCCGACGACGAACACCGCGAGGGCGAGGAGGAGAGCGAGGAAGGCGGTTCCGAGCACCCTGGCGAGCACCCGGGACGTCACCGAGGATCGCGTGAGCGCTCGCGCCGCGCGCGCCCGGCGCCGGACCTCCCGGTGGTGCGCGCGCACCACCGCGCGGTCCACGGGCTCCACGAGGGCTCGCGTGTCGAGGGTCGCGCGGGGCGGGGGAGAGGTGCTCACCGGCGAGAGGCTATCGGGGGTCCGCGCGGCGCGGGGGGCCGCGGCCGGATCGGCGGGGCACGTCACAACGGGTCCAAGGTCCCTGGGGGTGATTGGTCATCGGCTCGTAACCTGCACGCAAAGACACGGGTGCTCGTGGGCGCACCTCGATCTCGTCCCTCGCGCCGACCACCGGGAGCAACCATGACCCTCACGACCACCGACCGCGCGCGCACGACCGGCGCCCTGCCACCGGGCGTCGTCCTCCCACCCGCGCTCGAGGGGGCGCTCGCGGCGTGCCCGGACCTCGTCGTGCCGTCCTCGCGCGAGGAGCTCTACCGCCTCGCGCTCGGCCCTGGCGGCGGTCCGCGGTTCGTCGTGGAGTACGACGCCGACGGCACCCTCGTCCCCGAGGCCGAGGTGGTGCGCTGCCGGAACGGCATCGCCGTGAACTACCCGGAGGACTACATGCGCCGGCGCGACCCGGACTGCATGCGCATCGCCGACGACCTGCCCACCGACAAGCCGCGCTACCGCGACGTCTTCGGTGCGGAGTTCGCCCCGGTCAAGGACGAGACGCTCGCGTGGCTCGCGACCCAGGAGCTGGTGGTCGTGCCGTTCCGCGCGGGGGGACGCACCCACGGCTACCCGTCCCTCGCCGTCTGCCCGGCCAACGCGGCGTTCTTCGCCCTCGCGCTCGTCGACCTGCAGGGCTGGACCACGTTCGACGAGCTCGGGCCGTTCGAGCCGCGCTCGATCCTCTACGTCGCCCCGCCGTTCCGCCACACGCGGTTCGGCGGGCGCCAGGTCGTCGTGCACGACCGCTCCGAGACGCTGCACGAGGTGTTCGCCTACAACCTGTACCCCGGTCCGAGCGCGAAGAAGGGCGTGTTCTCGGTGCTGCTCGACGTCGGCGAGCGCGAGGGCTGGGTCACCGCGCACGCGTCGTCGGTCCGCGTCACCACGCCGTACGAGAACGAGACCGTCGTCATGCACGAGGGCGCGTCGGGCGGCGGCAAGTCCGAGATGTGCCAGGAGATCCGGCGTCAGGAGGACGGCCGGATCCTGCTGGGCACGAACGTCGTGACCGACGAGCCGTACGTCATCACGCTCGGGGAGACGAGCGCGCTCGACCCCGTCACCGACGACATGACCCTGTGCCACGCCGGGCTCCAGACGGGCGACGGTCGCCTCGTCGTCACGGACGCGGAGGAGGGGTGGTTCGTGCGGGTCGACAACCTCACCGGCTACGGCCAGGACGCCCACCTGGAGCGCGCGTGCATCCACCCGGACGTCCCGCTCGTGTTCTTCAACATCGACGGCGTCCCCGACGCCACGGTGCTGCCCTGGGAGCACACGCTCGACTCGGACGGCCGGCGCTGCCCCAACCCGCGCGTCGTCGTGCCCCGCCACCTGCTCACCGGCGTCGCCGGGCCGGCCGAGGTCGACGTCCGCACGTTCGGCGCCCGCATGCCGGCCTGCACCCGGGACCACCCGACCTACGGGATCATGGGCATGACCCACGTCGTCCCCGCCTCCCTGGCGTGGATCTGGCGGCTCGTCGCGCCGCGCGGGGACAAGAACCCGTCGATCGGCGAGTCGCGCTCGGCGACGGAGGCGCTGGCCCACGGCGGCATGGTCGCGGAGGGCGTCGGGTCGTACTGGCCGTTCGCGACCGGGACCAAGGTCGCGGCCGCGAACCTCCTGCTGCGCCAGCTCGTGGAGACGGACCGGACCCGGTACGTCCTGACGCCCAACCAGCACATCGGCGCGTACAAGGTCGACTTCGCCGCGGAGTGGCTGACCCGCGAGTACCTCGCCCGTCGCGGGGGCGGGCGCCTGCGCCCCGAGGAGCTCACCCCGGCCCGCTGCCCGCTGTTCGGGTACACGCTCACCGAGATGAAGATCGACGGCCAGCTCGTGCGGCCGACGTTCCTGCGGCCCGAGCTGCAGTCCCAGGTGGGGATCGAGGCCTACGACACCGGGGCGCGGATCATCACCGACTTCTTCGCGAGCGAGCTCCGGCAGTTCCTCACCGACGGCCTCGACCCGCTGGGACGGCAGATCATCGAGGTGTGCCTGCGCAACGGCTCCGTCGAGGAGTACGAGGCGCTGACCCCGCTGTACGTCTGACCCGGGCGCTCCGGAGGGCCGTGGGAGCGCCGGGCGCGGACGTCGTCGTGAGGCGGCGGCCGCGCCCGGCGCGACCGGCGGCCCGGGCGGGCTCGAGGGGGGTTAGGGTCGGCTCATGGGTCTGACGATCGGCTATGCCGCGATGCTGGAGCAGTTCCACCCGACCGAGGCCGTCGCGCTCTCGGCCTACGCGGAGGAGCACGGCTTCTCCGGCACCATGGCGGCCGACCACTTCCAGCCGTGGGTCCCCGCGCAGGGCGAGTCGTCGTTCGTCTGGAACGTGCTCACCGCGCTCGGCGAGCGCACGAGGGGCGACCTCGGCCCGGGCGTCACGGCGCCGACGTTCCGCTGGCACCCCGCGATGGTGGCCCAGGCGTCGGCGACGCTCGCCGCGATGTACCCCGGGCGGCACTGGCTCGGCCTGGGCTCGGGCGAGGCGCTCAACGAGCACGTGGTCGCGGGCTACTGGCCGGAGGCGCCCGAGCGCATCAACCGCATGTTCGAGGCGATCGACGTCATCAAGAAGCTGTTCCAGTCCGGGCTCGACAACAAGGACGTCAAGCACTCCGGGCAGTTCTACAAGATGGAGTCCACGCGGCTGTGGACCATGCCCGAGGTCCCGCCGGAGATCCTCGTGGCCACGGCGGGCCCGGTGACGGCGAAGCGCGCCGGGCGGCACGCGGACGGCCTCATCACGGTCGGTGCGCCGCTGGAGAAGATCTCCATGCTGTTCGGCAAGTTCGACGACGGCGTCCGTGAGTCCGGCCGGGACCCGCAGGCGATGCCCAAGGTGCTGCAGCTCCACCTGTCCTGGGCGGCGACCGACGAGGAGGCGCTCGCGAACGCGATGACCGAGTGGCCCAACGGCGGCATGAAGTTCCCCAAGGCCGATATCCGCTCGCCGCACGACTTCGAGCAGATGGCCAAGCTCGTGCGCCCCGAGGACTTCGAGGGCCGCATGGTCATCTCGGCCGACCCCGACGAGCACCGCGCGTACATCCAGAAGTTCGTCGACCTCGGCTTCGACCGGATCTACCTCCACAACGTGGGCCGCAACCAGCGGGAGTGGATCGAGGTCTTCGGTCGCGAGGTCCTTCCGAAGCTGGCGCGATGACCTCCGGCGGCACGGGCGCGGTCGTGCCCGACGGCAGCGCGCGCGAGGGCGACGACGCGCGCCTGTCCGTGTGGGCGCCGTCGGGCCTGGGCGAGGTGCGCCCGGGCGACGACCTCGCCGCGCTCGTCGGCGACCTGCTCGCCGGGGCGCCGCCGGGCGACGCGCTCGCCGAGGGCGACGTCGTCGTGGTGACGAGCAAGGTCGTGTCCAAGGCAGAGGGCCGCGTGGTCGCCGCCGCCGACCGCGAGCAGGCGATCACCGACGAGACGGTGCGCGTGGTCGCGACGCGCGAGCGCCCGGGCCAGCCTCCGCTGCGCATCGTCGAGAACCACCTGGGCCTGGTCATGGCCGCGGCCGGGGTCGACGCCTCCAACACCCCCGACGGGACGGTGCTCCTGCTCCCGCTCGACCCGGACGCCTCGGCCCGGGCGCTGCGGGCCGCGCTGCGCGACCGGTTCGGGCTCGACCGTCTGGGCGTCGTCGTCACCGACACCGCGGGTCGTGCGTGGCGCGACGGGCTGGTCGACGTCGCGATCGGTGCGGCGGGGATCGTCGTGGCCGAGGACCTGCGCGGCGGGACGGACGCGCACGGCCGTCCCCTCTCCGTGACGGTCACGGCCGTCGCCGACGAGGTGGCCTCCGCGAGCGAGCTGGTGCGCGGCAAGACGGCGGGCCGTCCGGTCGCCGTCGTGCGAGGGCTGGGCCGGTACGTGGGCGACGACGACGGCCCGGGTGCGCGCGCGCTCGTCCGGCCCTCCGCCGACGACCTCTTCCGGGAGGGGAGCGCCGAGGCCTACGACCGCGGCTATCGCGACGGGTTCGGCGAGGGCTTCCGCGAGGGGTCGGGGAACGAGCCCCTCCCCGCCCGCTGAGCGGCGGCACCCGGAGGGCGGCAATGTGCTGGCTCGCGGACGGCCGGCGGGCTAGCCTGCCGGGATGCTGCCCGCCGAGTGGATCCCGCACCGCCGCCCCGACGACCGCGAGCACGTGGGCTGGATCCGTCCCGAGGGCGATGCCTGGGTCGCGGTGTCGCTCCTCGGGCGCGAGCTGACCGGCCCGGTGGGCTGGCTCGAGGCGGAGGAGGCGCTGGACGGGCTCAGCCTCGCGTGGCTGGCCGACGTGTGGATGCTCGAGCGGGAGGACGCGCCGCCCCTGCGCGTCCGGCTCGTGGAGGTCACGCCGGACGGCGTGGTCGTGCAGACCGACGACTTCGGTGCGATCGACGTCCAGGTGGAGCGCTACGACCTCCCGTGGCCGCCGCCGCCCACGCTCCGGCCGCGACGGCCGGGCGACCCGGACGGTCGCGTGCTGTCGCTCTGACCGCGACGACCGCCCGGGTGGGGACGCCCGGCGTGGTCAGCCCGCGTCCGTCGTGCCCTCGTAGAGGCCGATCTGGTTCCCGTCGGCGTCCTCGAACGCCGCCCACCACGACGTCGGGCTGATCTCGGACTTCTCCAGGACCACACGGCCCCCGAGCTCGCGCACCTTCGCGAGCGTGTCCTCGATCGAGTCGACCTCGACGTAGCTGCGCGGGGTGGTGAACCCCTCGGACCGCGGGGCGAGACCGCCGCCGCTGATCTTGTTCGGCGCCTGCCACATGGGGTAGCCCTCGAAGCCCGGGACCTCCGCGATCTGCCAGCCGAAGAGCTCGCCGTAGAACTGCGTGGCCCGGCCGCTGTCGCTCACCGGGATGTCGATGTGCGTGATGTCTCCGTGCGCCATGGTTCCTCCCCGTGCCGGTGACGGGCGGACACCCGCCGTCTGCCAGCCTAGGGACCGTGGACGGGGTCGCAACAGGGTGCGCGGCTACGCCGTCTCCGGGGCAGGCGCGTCGTCCGCCGCCGAACCCTCAGGCTGGACCTGAGGGTCACGCTCGGTCTCCGCGTCCCGGGGCGAGGGCGCCTCGACACGCTCCGCCGCGGTCGGACCGTCGACCTCCGCCGCGCCGGGCGCCGGGTCCGTCCCACGGGCGCGGGACACGTCGTCGCCGGAGAGCCAGCGCAGCCAGCCCGAGCCGGGGTCGGGCTCCAGGACGAGCGCGCGCACGAGGAGCGTGAGCGGGATCGCGAGGATCGCGCCGAGCGGACCGATGACGAACGTCCAGAACACGACGGAGACGAAGCTGAGGGTCAGGCTGAGGTTCACGGCGTCCGCCACGAACTTGGGCTGGACGAGCACCTGGAGCACGACGTTCACGACGCAGTAGACCGCGACGACGGCGAGCGCGAGCTGCCACCCCCCGACGACGAACGCCATGATCGCGGGCGGCACGAGGCCGAGCACGAAGCCGATGTTGGGGATGAAGTTCGTGACGAACGCGAGGATCGCCCACACCGTCGGCGCGGGGACGGAGAGCAGCCAGAGCGCGACGCCGTCGACGATCGCGACGACCGCGCCGAACGACGCGTTGACGACGAAGTAGCGCCGCACGCCGCCGCTGAACCGGGCCGCGCGGTCGATCGTCGCGGCGCGCTCGGTGCCGAACACCGTGGTCGCGGTCGAGTACCGCGCGGCGTCCGCCGCCATGAAGATCGCGTAGGCGAGCACGAAGAAGAAGGCGGTCGCGACCCCGAGCGCCATGCCCGACACGTTCCCGGCGAGGCTGAGGACCCGGGCGGGCTCCAGCCACGACGTCGCCGCCTCCGCGACGTCCGTGTCGATCCCGACGGCGGAGAGCTGGTCGACGACGTCCTCGACCGAGCGCACGAGCGCCGGCAGGTACTCGCGCACCAGGTCGGCGAACCGGAAGCCCGCGAACACGAGCATCGCGACGAGCACGGCGAGGATGAGGTACGCGACCACGACGACCGCCGTCGTCGCGGCCCACCGCGGCCAGCCCCGGCGCTCGAGCGGGAAGCGCACGGGGTGGCAGATGATGACGATCACGGCCGCGAGGAGCAGCGGCGCGAGCACCTCCCGTGCCGTGTGGACACCGGCGAGCACGACGACGCCCGCCGCGAGAGCCAGCAGCGTGCGGGTGGAGGGTGGCAGCGCCGGGGCGCGCGACGTCGTCGTGGTCACGCGCCGACGATAGCGGCCGGGCGTCGCCGCGCACGCGGACGTCCGTCGCGGTGCGGCCGGTGGTGCGACCCGCGACGCCCCCGCCCGGTCAGGCCTTCGCGGCCTTCGCGGCCTTCGCCGCGGCCTTCTGCGCCTTCTTGAACGTGCGGACCTCCGCGAGCGACTCCGCGCTCGTGACGTCGGCGATGGACCGGCGCGACCCCTCGTCGCCGTAGTGGCCCGCCGCCTCCCGCCACCCTGCGGGCTGCACGCCGCGCTGCTTGCCGAGCAGCGCGAGGAAGATCCGGGCCTTCTGGTCGCCGTACCCGGGCAGCGCGCGCAGCCGGGCGAGGACCTCCGCGCCGGTCGGCGCCGCCGTGCCGTCGTCGCCGGCGCCGGGCGCGGTCCAGATCCGGGTCGCGTCGCCGTCGTACTCGTCGACGACGACGCGCGCCAGGTCCTGCACCCGGGCCGCCATGGAGCGCCCGTACCGGTGGATGGCCGGGGGCGTCGTCGCGAGCGTGACGAACGCGTCGGGGTCCGCCTCCGCGACGGCGCGCGGGTCGATGGAGCCGAGGCGGTCGCGGATCTTGCGCGGTCCCGCGAACGCGTGCTCCATGGGGTACTGCTGGTCGAGGAGCATGCCGACGAGGAGGGCGAACGCGTCGTCGCTGAGGAGCGCGTCCGCGTCGGGGTCGCCGGTGATCCAGAGCTGGTCGGTCATGCCGTCCATCATGGCAGGACGGCGGCGCCCGCGTCCGGTCGCGGGTCTCGCGGAGCCGCGCGGGGTCGTCGCCCGAGGCATCCGTATACGGGGTGCTACGGACGCGTAGATCGCGAAAGATACGCAATCGCACCGATGGGCGCGGGTCGCGGACGCCGTAGCGTCGATCCGTCGGTCGCCCGCTGCGCCGACGTCTCCCGCACCCGGCGCCACGGACGACGCCGGCCTGGACCGGAGGTTCCCATGTTCCGAAGGAAGCTGCTCACGCTCGCGACCACGACGGCGCTCGCCGTCGGCGCGGCCGTCGGCCTCGCCGCGCAGCCGGCGTCCGCCGCGACGCCGATCCCCGACCACGTGTTCTCGCCGTACTACGAGATGTGGCTGGGGGACGACATCAGCGCGGTGTCCCAGCAGGCCGGCGCCGACCACATCACGCTGGCGTTCGCCCAGACCGAGCGGCAGGGGTCGTGCACGCTCTACTGGAACGGCGACACGTCGCTGCCGATCGCGCAGTCGAGCTTCGGCGCCCAGGTGGACGCGATCCAGGCGCGCGGCGGCAACGTGATCCCGTCCCTCGGCGGCTGGACGGCCGACGACGCGACCGAGGACGGGCAGCTCACGGAGCTGGCGGACTCGTGCACGGACGTCAACGCGATCGCGGCGCAGATCCAGAAGCTGATCACGACCTACGACGTCGAGCGCATCGACTTCGACATCGAGGCGGACTCGATCAACAGCAGCGCCGGCGTGGACCGTCGCAACAAGGCGCTGAAGATCGTCCAGGACTGGGCCAAGGCCAACGGCCGGACGTTCGAGGTGCAGTACACGCTGCCGACCACGACGCAGGGCCTGGCCGCGTCGGGCAAGAACCTGCTGCGCAACGCCGTGACGAACGGCGTCGAGGTCTCGGTCGTCAACGTCATGACGTTCGACTACTGGGAGGGCGACCGCGCGAACATGGCGCAGGACACCGTCACCGCGACGACCGGCCTGGTGAGCTTCCTCAAGACGATCTACCCGTCGAAGACGGACGCGCAGCTCTGGAACATGGTCGGCATCACGGAGATGATCGGCGTCTCCGACTGGGGCGTGGGGGAGACGTTCTCCCTCGCGAACGCGGACTCGGTGCTCGCCTTCGCGCGGCAGAAGGGCGTCGCCTACCTGTCGTTCTGGGCGCTGCACCGCGACACCGGCGGCTGTGCCGGCGCGCAGACGACGCAGGACGACTGCTCCGGGCTGGCGCAGCAGAAGTTCGAGTTCTCGAAGAAGTTCGCGCCGTTCACCTCCGGCGCGACGGACCCGACCGACCCGACGGACCCCACCGACCCGACCGACCCGACCTGCACGGCGGCGCCGTGGAGCGCGTCGCAGGTGTACGTGGGCGGGACGACGGCGTCCTTCGACGGGCACACGTGGAAGGCCAAGTGGTGGACGCTCGGCGAGAAGCCCGGCGCCGCGACCTGGGGCCCGTGGGCCGACCTCGGCGCGTGCTGATCCGCTGGCGCTCGCGGACGCCCGGCCGGACCTCCGGCCGGGCGTCCGCCGTCTCGTGGTGCACGAGCGTCGACCGCAGGACGCGGCACGGGCGCGGTGCTACGCGGACGTCGCCCGCAGCAGTCTCCCGGTCCGGAACTCGTCCACCCCCGTGCGGCGCAGGACGGCGCTCGTCCAGCCGGGCAGGAGCCGCAGCCCGTCCTCGCCCGTGACGCGGCGCAGGTCCTCGACGCGGAACTCCTCGCCCCGCCGCTCCAGCACGAACCCGCCCGCGGCGTCGACGTTGCGCACCCAGTCGACGTCCGGCCCGTACGTGAGCGCGAGGACGACGCGGACCGGCTCTCCCGGCGCGTCGCGGTACGCGAACGCGAAGACGGGCGTGCGGTAGACGCGGCCACTGCGTCGGCCCACGTGGCGCACGACCGCCATCGGCCCGACGCCGGTCGCGACGCGCAGCATCACGGGGTTGAGGAAGCGCTTGTTGCTGCGGGTCACCCAGCGAGGGATCGGCATGCCCCATCGTGGCCCGGCGCGACCCGTCCGCGCGACCTATCGTGAGACCCGTGCCGACCCGCCTGCTCCTGCTGAGCGACACCCACGTCCCCGTCCGGGCGCGGGCGCTCCCGGACCAGGTGTGGCGCGCGGTCGACGACGCCGACGTCGTGGTGCACGCGGGCGACTGGGTGAGCGCCGACCTGCTGGACGCGCTGGAGGCGCGGGCGTCCCGGCTGGTCGGGGTCGCCGGCAACAACGACGGCCCCGCGCTGCACGCGCGCCTGCCCGAGGTGGCGCGCGCGACGATCGACGGGCTGCGGCTCGTCGTCGTGCACGAGACGGGGACGAAGCAGGGGCGCGAGCGGCGCGCCGACGCGGCGTTCCCGGGCACGGACCTCCTGGTCTTCGGGCACAGCCACGTCCCGTGGGACACGACCTCGCCGGGCGGGTTGCGGCTCCTCAACCCCGGGTCGCCGACGGACCGCCGTCGTCAGCCGGTCGGGACGTACCTCACGGCCGTCGTCGACGACGGCGTGCTCCGGGAGGTCGCACTCGTGCCGGTGCCGCGGTGAGCCGCCTCAGGCGGCGCCCGCGCGCGCCCGGTACGCGGCGGGGCTCACGCCGCGCACGCGCTTGAAGGCGGCGCTCAGCGCGAACGGCGTCGCGTACCCGACGGCGCGTGCGACCGACGTCAGCGTCGCGTCGGGCTCGAGCAGCAGGTCCGCCGCGAGGTCGAGGCGCCAGCCGGTGAGGTAGCTCATCGGCGGCTCGCCGACGAGCGTGGTGAAGCGCCGCGAGAACGCCGCGCGCGACAGCCCGACCTCGCGCGCGAGCGTGTCCACGGTCCAGGCGCGGGCCGGGTCGTGGTGGATGAGGCGCAGCGCAGCGCCGACCACCGGATCCGCGTCGGCGCGGTACCAGCCGGGTGCGTCGTCGCGCGAGAGCCACGTGCGCAGGCACGAGATGAGGAGGAGGTCGAGCAGGCGGTCGAGCACCGCCTCCTGCCCGGGCAGGTCCTGGACGACCTCGCGCGCGAGCATCTCCACGAGCGTCCCGTCGACGTCGCCGCTGCGCAGCACCACGCGCTGCGGCAGGACGCGCAGGACGCGACGGCCCACCTCGCCGTCGAGCGGGTAGGTGCCCGTGATGATGACGGTCTCGCCACCGGGGTCGTTGCCCCACGACCGCACGCCGAGCACCGTCATGGGGGAGGGCCCGCCGTCGACCGCACGGCACATGTCGGACTCGGGCCCGATGACCACCTGGGGTGCGGTCGTCGGCGCGTCCGCCACGACGTAGTGGTCGGGGCCGCGCAGCAGGACGACGTCCCCCGTCCCGACGTGCTCGCCCGGGTCCGCGCCGTCGTCGCCCACGACCGGCCCGACCCAGCCCGAGCCGCGCAGCACGGGCACGATCGTCAGCGGCGCCTCGTCCTCGATGCGCATGCCCCACGGGGCGCGGAGGTGGCTGCGCAGGAGGAAGGCGCCGCGGGCGCGCGGCCCGTCGAGGAGCCCGGCGACGACGTCCATCCGGTCAGGGTACGCACCGTCCCGGAGCCGCGGCCAGTGGTCGAGGCGCCGCGGGGACGTGAGACGGTCGCGTATGGAGACGAGCGTCAGGGCCATGTCGCGTCTCGCCGGTGCCCGGTTGACTGGCATTCGTCCCCGCACCGACGCTCGACAGGAGAGACGCCATGAGCGCTACGACACCGACCCCGGCTCCCGCCTCGACCGACACCCCGACCGCTGCCCCGGCCCCCGGTCCGGTCCTGGTCCTCGGCGCGACGGGCAAGACCGGCCGCCGGGTCGCCGACCGCCTCGACGCCCTCGGGCTCCCCGTGCGGCGCGCGTCCCGCTCCGGGGCCGTCCGCTTCGACTGGGAGGACGAGACCACGTGGCGCCCCGCGGTCGCCGGGGCCGAGGCGGTGTACGCGGTCTACGTGCCCGACCTCGCGATCCCGGGCTCCCCGGAGGCCGTCGCCCGGTTCGCGGCGCTCGCCCGGGAGGCGGGGGTGCGCCGCCTCGTCCTGCTCTCCGGCCGCGGCGAGGTCGAGGCGCAGCGCGCGGAGGTGCTGGTCGCCGAGGCGTTCCCCGGCCGCACCGTGGTCCGGTGCGCGTTCTTCGACCAGAACTTCAGCGAGAGCTTCCTGCTCGATCCCGTGCTCGACGGCGTCCTCGCGCTCCCGGTGGACCGGGTCGCCGAGCCGTTCGTCGACCTCGAGGACGTCGCCGACGTCGCGGTCGCGGCGCTCGTCGACGACGCGCACGCCGGCCGGGTCTACGAGCTCACCGGGCCGCGTGCGATCACGTTCGCCGAGGCGGTGGCGGAGATCGCGAGGGCGAGCGGGCACGACGTGCGGTTCGCGCCGATCACCATGGACGAGTTCGTCGCGGGGCTGCGGGCGATCGGGCTGCCCGACGACGTCGTGGGCCTCATGCGCTACCTCTTCACCGAGGTGCTCGACGGCCGCGGGACCCCGGTCGCCGACGGCGTCCGGCAGGCGTTGGGCCGCGAGCCGCGCGACTTCCGCGAGTTCGCGGTGCGCGAGGCCGCGACCTGGCCGGCGACGGTCACGTCGACGTCCGGGCAGCCCTCGTGAGCGCCTTCGCGGTGCTCGTCGTCGCGGGTGCGGTCGCGACGGGGCTCGCGGGCGGGGTGCTCTTCGCGTTCTCCACGTTCGTGATGGGCGGGCTGCGCCGCCTCCCCGCCGCCGACGGGGCCGCGGCCATGGTCGCGATCAACGAGGACGCGCTGCGCCCGCCGCTGATGCTCCTGCTCGCGGCCAGCGTGCTCGTGCCCGCCGCGGCGGCCGTCGTCGGCCTGGTCGGCGGGTCGCCCGGCGCGGTGCGGGCGCTCGCGGGCGCGGTGGTCTCCGCCGTCGGGATCCTCGGCGTCACGGCCGTGGGCAACGTCCCGCTCAACGAGCGTCTCGACGCCGCGGCGGAGCGGCCCGCGGACCTCGCCGCCGCGTGGGCCGCGTTCCTCCCGCGCTGGCTCGCGTGGAACCACGTGCGGACCGTCGCCGGCGCGGTGGCGACCGCGCTGCTGGCGGTCGCGCTCGTCTGAGCTGCCCGGGCGCCGGGCCCCCGTCGCGGAATAGCCACGGCGGGGGGCCGGTTGCGCACGACATGAGCGACGTCGCAGCGGCCGCGCCGGCCGACGAGCAGGAGACCATCCGTCGGGTGCTCGAGGGCACCGAGACCTGGGCCGTCGTCGGCCTGTCGAACAACACGTCGCGCGCCGCGTACGGCGTGGCGCGCGTGCTCCAGCAGCACGGCAAGCGCATCGTCCCCGTCCACCCGTCCGCGGAGACCGTGCACGGCGAGCAGGGCTACGCCACGCTCGCGGACGTCCCGTTCCCGGTCGACGTCGTCGACGTGTTCGTGCGCTCCGAGCTCGCGGGCGACGTCGCCGACCAGGCCGTCGCGATCGGCGCGAAGGCGGTCTGGTTCCAGCTCGACGTGATCGACGAGGACGCCGCGCAGCGCGTGCGCGACGCCGGGCTCGACATGGTCATGGACCGCTGCCCCGCGATCGAGCTGCCGCGCCTGGCCGCGACCACCACGAAGGAGGCGTGACCGTGCCCGCGATCGACACCACGTCCGACCTGGGCTCGCGCGCCGCGACCCGTCTCGCCGCCGAGCCGGTCCTGTGGTTCGTGACCGTCGACCCGCACGACGCCCCCCAGCCGACCCCCGTGTGGTTCGTGTGGGACGGTGCGGACGAGGTCGTGGTCAAGTCCCAGCCCCGCACCGCGAAGCTGCGCAACGTCCGCGGGAACCACCGCGTCGCGGTGCACCTCAACAGCACCCGGTCGGGGGACGACGTCGTCGTCCTCACCGGCACCGCCGCGATCGACGACGCCGGCCTCTCACCCGACGAGCGCGTCGCGTACGACGCGAAGTACGGCGAGGGGATCCGCGGCCTCGGCACGACTCCCGACGGCTTCCACGAGGACTACTCCGTCACCGTGCGCGTCCGTCTGGAGCGCCTCCGCGGCTACTGAGCGAGCACCGCGCCTCGGCCCGGCCGGTCAGGTGAAGACACGACCCGGAAGGCCGCGGTCAGCGGTCGAGGCGGGCGACCGCCAGCTCGAGCGCCGTGTCGAGCTCGTCCTTCGGGACGTGCACCTCGCCGATCGACATCGAGAAGGGAGGCTCGTCCAGTCCGAGGGCACGGGCCGCGGGCTCGAGGTCGAGGCCCGCGCCGTCCTCGGAGACCCCGGTCCTGACGTACACGGGCATGCCCGACACCTCGGGCAGCACGACCACGAGCACCGCGGCCAGCGCGTCCGGGTGCAGGTCGGGGCGTGGCGCGTCCTCGGCCGGCAGCAGGCTCACCCCGACACCCAGGTCGCACGCGCCCTCGCAGTTGCTCGAACCGGTGTACAGGCTCACCTCGACGGGGAGGCCCGCCTCGTCCAGCGCGTCCTGGACCCCGGGCAGGGCCCGTTCGACGTCCGCGTACGAGACGTTCGAGGTGTCGAACGGGGACCGGCCGTCGAGCAGCGCGCAGCCGGAGAGAGACACGGTGCAGGCCACGGCGAGCCCGGCCGCGGCGAGCGTCGGCGCACGACGGGGAACCAGGGAGAGGCGCACCCGCCGAGGGTACGCGAGCGGGTTGCTCAGTCCCGCGGCGCGAACGTGAGGACGGGTCGGCCCGTGCGGGGGTGGGTGAGCACCTCGCACCGCACGCCGTAGACCGGGTCGAGCACCTCGGGGACCAGGACCTCGCGCACGTCGCCCGCGGCGACGACCCGCCCGTCCGCCAGCACGACGACGTGGTCGCACGTCTGCGCCGCGAGGTTGAGGTCGTGGAGCGCGGCGAGGACGGTCACCCCGTCGTCGGCGAGGTCGCGCAGGACGCGCATCGTGTCGAGCTGCGCGGCGATGTCGAGGTGGTTGGTCGGCTCGTCGAGCAGGAGCAGCGCGGGCTCCTGCGCGAGCGCGCGCGCCAGGTGCACGCGCTGGCGCTCGCCGCCGGAGAGCGTCGCGACCTCCCGCTCGGCGAAGCCGGACATCCCGGCGCGGGCGAGCGCCGCGGCGGCCACCTCCCGGTCGTGCGCGGAGTCGCCCGCGAGGAGCGATCGGTGGGGGATGCGGCCCAGCAGGACGGCGTCGAGCACGGAGAGCGGGAGGTCGGTCGTCGCGTCCTGCTCGACGAGCGCGAGCACGCGCGCGCGCCGCCGCCGCGGCAACGTGAGCAGGTCCGCGCCGTCGAAGCGCGCTCGCGCGGCGTCGTCGGGCCCCGTGGACGGGGCGCGCACCCCCGCGAGCACGCGCAGGAGGGTCGACTTGCCGGAGCCGTTGGGCCCGAGCAGCCCGCTCACCGCGCCGGCCGGGGCGGTGCAGTCGACGCCGTCGAGGATCAGGCGACCGTCGACGGACCAGGACACGCGCGCGGCGTCGAGCCCGTCCGTGCCCTCCCGACCGGAGGGGCTGACCCCGTCGCCGCGGCGGTCCGGTACGGCGTCGGCGCCGACCGGGGGAGCCGCGTGCGCCGTCGTGCGCGTCGTCCCGCTCATGCGGCCTTCCTCCCTCGCCACAGGAGCAGCGCGAACACCGGCGCGCCGATCGCGGCCGTGACGATCCCGACAGGCAGCTCGCGCGGCGCGAACACCGTGCGCGCGAGCGTGTCCGCCCAGACGAGGAACGTCGCCCCGAACAGCGCGGAGAGCGGCAGGAGCAGCCGGTGCCGCGCGCCCGTGAGGAGCCGCACGGCGTGCGGCAGGATCAGGCCGACGAACCCGATGGACCCCGACTGGGAGACGAGCGCCCCGGTGAGCAGCGCGACGCCCACGAGCAGCGTCCAGCGCACTCGCGCGACGTCGACCCCGAGCGTGGACGCGGCGGTGTCGCCGAACGTGAAGGCGTCCAGCACGGAACCGGTCGACGCGAGCAGGGTCCCGAGCACGAGGGTCGCGCCGCCCGCGACCGCCACGGAGGTCCACGTCGCTCCGGCGACGGACCCCATGAGCCACGAGAGGATCTCGCGGTAGGAGTCGCCGGTCGCGGACCAGAAGATGACGAAGCTCGTCGCGGCCGCCGCGAGCTGGCTCACCGCGAGGCCCGCGAGCACGGTCCGCGTCGGCGTGAGCGCGCCGAGCGCGCCCGCGAGGCCGAGCGCCGCGACGAGCGCGAGCACGGCGCCCCCGAACGCCGCGACCGGCAGGAGCACGGTCCACCCGGCGACGAGCACGAGCACCGCGCCGAGCGACGCGCCCGACGACAGCCCGAGGAGGTACGGGTCCGCGAGGGGGTTGCGCGTGAGCGACTGCATGACGACGCCGCACACGGCGAGACCCGCGCCCACGGCCGCCGCGGTGAGCACGCGGGGGAGGCGGAGCTGCCACACCATGCCGTCCTGGAGGGCCCCGAGCGGCTCGAGGCCGAGCAGCCCGCCGAGCCCGAGGTGCGTCGCGACGGAGCGCCACACGTCCCCGACCGCGAGGTCCGCCGGGCCGATCGTCACCGTGACGAGCACCGTCACGACGAGGGCGCCGACGCCGACCGGCACCCACCAGCCCGCGCCCCGGCGCGCGCCGGTCCCCGCGCCGTCCCGTCGGGCGGGCGGCGCGGGGGCGGGCCGGGTGGGGAGCGTGGTCACAGGCCGAGCGCCTCCAGCTGTGCCGCGAGGTCCACGACAGCGTCGACGTTGCGCACGCCGGCCTCGGTCGCCGGGAACGGGATCGTCAGGTAGCGGCCCTCGCGCACGGCCGTCATCTCGGCCGTCGCCGGGTTGGACTCGAGCCGCTCGATCTTCGCCTCGGCCGTGTTCCACGCCGCGTCGACGAGGACGAGGACGTCGGGGTCGGCGGCGATCGCCTCCTCCCACGCGTACGACGTCCAGGTGTCGTGCACGTCGCCCGCGACGTTCTCGAGGCCGACCGCGTCGAGGATCATCTGCGGCGCGCCGATGCCCGCGCCGACGTACGGGATGTCGTCGCCCGACGAGTACCACAGGGCGGTCAGGCCGCGGTCGTCGCGGACGACGCCGTCGAGCGTCGCGCGCTGCTCCGCGACGAGGTCCGCCGCGGCGTCCTGCGCGTCGAAGATCGTGCCGACCTCGGTGATCTCGGCGAACACGTCGTCGAACGTCAGCGGGTCGGGCATGTACTCCGGCGCCTTGCACGCGGCGGGGGAGACGTACGTCGCGACGCCGAGCTGCGCGAGCGTCTCGCGGTCGCCCGCGCCCTCCGCCGTGAGGTTGGACTCCCAGCCCGCGTAGACGAGGTCGGGCTCGGTCTCCAGGACCGCCTCCGCACCGGGCACCTGGTCCGAGAGCGGCTCGGCGACGGCGGGGACGTCCGCCGCCGCGTCGGCGAGCGACTCGGGGACCGGGCCGTCGGCGAACGCGCTCGCGACGATCCGGTCGCCCAGCCCGAGCGCGAGCAGCATCTCCGTCGTGCTCGACTTGATCGTGACCACGCGCTCCGGTGCCGCGTCGAACGTCACCTCGAACCCGCAGTCGTCGAGCGTGAGGGGGTAGGTGGTCGCCCTCGCGTCGCCCGTCGGCGTGGCGTCGCCGTCCGCGGTCGGGTCGTCGCCCGGTGCGGTGCCCGACGAGCAGGCGGCGAGCAGCAGGGCGAGCGTGGCGGTCGGGAGCGCGAGGACGGCGCGGCGGACGGGCTGGCGGTGCACGGTGCGGGACGAGGGCACGGGCGAGGTCTCCGGGGGTCGGGCGCGGTGCGGCGTGCTCTCGGTGGGCACGCCGCTGCGGCGGTGCGTTCTCGATGCCGACCGGCGAGCGCCGGCCGGGACCGACGCGTCATCTCGCGTCGCGCGGACCCGCGGCACAGATCCGTGCCGCCCGGACGGGCCAGTGCGGGGCCCGTGGTCCTCCGTCAGCCTAGTCCCTCCGGCGGTCCGTCGTGGCAGAGTGTCCGTCGTGACGGAGCCATCGAACCTGCCTGCCCAGAACCCCTCGACCGCACCGCTGCGCGCGGTGGTGACCGGCGCGTCGTCGGGCATCGGGGAGGCGTGCGTGCGGTACCTGCGCGCTCGCGGCTGGGACGTCGTCGCGTTCGCGCGGCGCGCGGACCGGCTCACGGAGGTCGCGGAGCGCACGGGCGCCCACCCGGTCGTCGGGGACGTCACGTCCGACGAGGACGTCGCGCGCCTCGTCGCGGAGGCGGGCGCGCGCGGGCCGGTGCACGCGCTGCTCAACATCGCCGGGTTCGGGCTCGGCGTCGACCACGTGGACGAGGCGAAGATCGACGAGTGGCGCGCGATGTACGAGACGAACGTGCTCGGCACCGTGCGCGTGACGAAGGCGTTCCTGCCCCTCCTGCGCGCGTCGCGGCGGGGCGACATCGTGCTCATGACGTCGACCGCGGGTCACGACACCTACGTCGGCGGGTCCGGCTACGTCGCGTCGAAGCACGCGCTGCTCGGGGTCGCCAAGACGCTCCGCCTCGAGCTGGTCGGCGAGCCGATCCGCGTCATCGAGATCGCGCCCGGCCTCGTGCACACGCCGGAGTTCTCGCTCAACCGCTACCACGGGGACCAGGCCGGGGCCGACGCCGTGTACGCCGGGGTCGTGGACCCGCTCACCGCCGACGACGTCGCCGACGTCGTGACCTTCGCCGTCACGCGCCCGCACCACGTCAACATCGACTCGCTGGTCCTGCGCCCCGTCGCCCAGGCGTCGACGTACTCCCTGTGGCGCGCCCCGCTCGTCCCCAAGGGCGTCGAGACCGCCTGAGCGACGACCCGCGGAGACGGCGCGAGGCCGAGGCCGTAGCGCGGAGCCCGTGACGGGCGTTCACTGGGAGCGACAGGAGGTCGGCGGATGGGCGGCGGTCGGAACGGTCGGGCGGGAGCGTGGGCCGCGCTCGCGGGGGTCGTGTGCGCGGCCGTCGGGTTCGCGGTCGCCGAGCTCGTCGCGGCGCTCGTCGGGCCGGGGTCCAGCCCGCTCTTCGCCGCGGGCGCCGGGGTGGTCGACGCCGTCCCCGGCCCGGTCAAGGACTGGGCGGTCGCGACGTTCGGGACCGCCGACAAGGCGGTGCTGCTCGGCGGCATGGGGGTCGTCCTCGCCGCGGGCGCGGCGCTCGCGGGCGGGCTCGAGCTGCGCCGTCCGCCGTGGGGTTCCCTGCTGCTGGGCGCCGTGGGAGCCGTCGGCGCCGTCGTGGCCGCGACGCGGCCCGGCGCGAGCGTCGCGTGGGCGCTGCCGTCGCTCGTCGGGGTCGGGGTCGGGGTCCTGCTGCTCCGGGCGTCCCTCGCGCCGCTGCGCGGCCCGTCGGACGCGGGGCTCCTCGCCGAGAGCGTCGCCGACGACGGCCGGGCGGTCACCGGGGTCCGTGGCCCGATGGACCGGCGCCGCTTCCTCCTCGTCACCGGCCTCGCCGCCGCGGCGGGCGTCGTCGCGCTCGCGACGTCCCGGGCGGTGTCGGCCGGGTCGCGCGCCGTCACGGCCGCGCGCGAGGCGCTGCGGCTGCCCTCCCCGGCGACGCCCGCCCCGGCCGTCCCCGCCGGGGCGGACCTGCGGGTGCCAGGCCTCGCGCCGTACGTGACGCCCAACGGCGACTTCTACCGGATCGACACCGCGCTGCGCGTGCCCCAGGTCGACCCCGCCTCGTGGACGCTGCGCGTGACCGGTCTCGTCGACGAGCCGTTCGAGCTCACGCTCGACGATCTGCTCGCGCTCCCGCTCACGGAGCACCACGTGACGCTCACGTGCGTGTCGAACGAGGTCGGCGGCGACCTCGTCGGCAACGCGCGGTGGCTCGGCTACCCCGTGCGCGAGCTGCTCGCGCGCGCCGGGGTGCGCGACGGCGCCGACATGGTCCTGTCCACGAGCGCCGACGGCTGGACCGCGAGCACCCCGCTCGACGTGCTCACCGACCCCGACCGCGCGTGCCTGCTCGCCGTCGGGATGAACGGCGAGCCGCTGCCCGCGGAGCACGGGTTCCCCGCGCGGCTCGTCGTCCCGGGGCTCTACGGCTACGTGTCCGCGACCAAGTGGGTCACCGAGCTCAAGGTCACGACGTTCGCCGACGACGTCGCGTACTGGTCCACGCGCGGCTGGTCCGAGCGCGGCCCGATCAAGCTCGCGTCGCGCGTCGACACGCCGCGCGCGGGGGCGCCGGTCCCGGCGGGCGTCGTGACCGTCGCGGGCGTCGCGTGGGCGCAGCACACGGGGATCGCGGGCGTGGAGGTCCGGGTCGACGACGGCACGTGGCGCACCGCGACGCTCGTCGAGACGGTGGGCCCCGACACGTGGCGGCAGTGGTCGTACGCGTGGGACGCCACGCCGGGCGAGCACCGCCTGACGGTCCGCGCGACCGACGCCGACGGCCGGACGCAGACCGCCGACGTCGCCCCGCCCGCGCCCGACGGCGCGTCGGGGTGGCACGAGGTCACGGTCCGCGTCGACTGACGGGACCGCGTCCGGCCCGTGGACGCGGGGTTGTCCGCCCGGGTCCGCCCTGGCACCATGTCCGCGTGACCTCCCCGCGCCCCACGAGCCGCACGCTCGTCGACGCGCGCCCGCAGGTCTCCTCCGCCACCTGTTGTTGAGGGCTCGCGGCGCCCTGCGCAGCCTCGACCTGGTGTCCGCGAGCAGCCTCCCGCCCCTCCCTCCAGACGAAGGGGCGTGACGGTCGCCGGTCTCGTGCCACGGGCTCATCGATGAGTCCCGCGCGACGCCCGGGTCTGCACCTCCGGACGCCCGCCGAGCACAGGACGCGAGACCACACCATGTACGTTCCCCGGAGCTTTCCCCGCTACCGCCCGACGACGTCGCTCGCCGCGCCGTCGCGCGAGCCCGCCCGCCCGCCCGCCGCGACGACCGCCGTCGGGCACGACGCCCGCCCGCCGCTCACGCTCGAGTGGCTCGTCGCGCGGGACATCGACGCCTACACCGCGCGCCGCCGCGCGGCGGCTACCATGGACGCACAGGCGTCGACCCGGCCATCACCGGTGAGCCTCCGGAAGAACGGGACCCGCGCCGCGGGACAGGCCTGACGGCCCGCGGCAGGTCCTCACTAGACCCGGACGGGTGGGCCCGTCACAGCCTGCGACGAGCGGTCGGCGACCGCCCGTGGTGCCCGACGACGTCGGGCGCCTGCGGGCACGGCGCCGGCAAGCGAGGTGGTACCGCGGCGAGCCCGCCCCAGGTGGGGGAGTCGTCCTCGCAGGAGAGCACGACCGACCCGTACCACCACGGCGGACACCCCGCCGGCCGCTACCCTCCGGAGTCCTCGAGACCATGGCCTATCCGCTGCACCGCGCCCCCTCGTCCGCCGCCTCTGCCGCCGACTCGCACCCCGGAGCCGCGTTCGGCGTGCCCGCCTCTCCCGACCTGCCCGCGATCGAGCGCGAGGTGCTCGCCTACTGGGACGCGGACGACACGTTCCGCGCCTCGGTCGAGCGCAACCCCGCCGGCGAGAACGGCAGCAACGAGTTCGTCTTCTACGACGGCCCGCCGTTCGCCAACGGCCTGCCCCACTACGGGCACCTGCTCACGGGGTACGCGAAGGACGTCGTGCCGCGCTACCAGACGATGCGCGGCAAGCACGTCGAGCGCCGTTTCGGGTGGGACACGCACGGCCTGCCCGCCGAGCTCGAGGCGATGGACCAGCTCGGGATCAAGACCAAGGAGGAGATCCTCGAGCTGGGGATCGAGCGGTTCAACGACGCGTGCCGCGCGTCGGTGCTGAAGTACACGAGCGAGTGGCAGGACTACGTGACCCGCCAGGCGCGCTGGGTCGACTTCGAGCACGACTACAAGACGCTCGACCCGACGTTCATGGAGTCGGTCCTGTGGGCGTTCAAGCAGCTCTACGACAAGGGCCTCGTCTACGAGGGCTTCCGCGTGCTGCCCTACTGCTGGAACGACCAGACGCCGCTGTCCAACCACGAGCTGCGCATGGACGAGGACGTGTACCAGGTCCGCCAGGACCCGGCGGTCACCGTGGGCTTCCGGCTCGAGACGGGCGAGCTCGCGCTCATCTGGACGACGACGCCCTGGACCCTGCCGTCCAACCTGTTCGTCATGGTCGGGCCGGACGTCGAGTACGTCGTCGTGGAGTCGTCGTTCACGGGCGTCACGGAGCGCTACGTGATCGCGGCCGAGCGCCTCGGTGCGTACGCGCGCGAGCTCGCCGACGAGGGCGTCGAGGACGTGACGACGCAGGTCGTCGAGCGCCTCACGGGCGCCGACCTCGTCGGGCGCTCCTACACGCCGCCGTTCTCCTACTTCGCCGGCCACCCCGGTGCGCACCGCGTCGTCGAGGCGGACTTCGTCACGACGACGGACGGCACCGGCCTCGTGCACAACGCCGGCGCGTTCGGCGAGGAGGACAAGGTCGTCTCCGACCGCGAGGGGGTCGAGCCGGTCCTCCCGGTCGCGTCCGACGGCAAGTTCGTCTTCCCCGTCGTCGACTACGAGAGCCTGCAGGTCTTCGACGCGAACGCGCTCATCATCGACCACCTCAAGGGCCGGACGCGGCACGACGCCGCGGTGGCGGCGGGCGAGGCGGCTCCGGACCTCGCGCTCGGCGCCACCAGCGCCGGGACGGTGCTGCTGCGCCGCGAGTCGTACGCGCACTCCTACCCGCACTGCTGGCGCTGCCGGCAGCCGCTCATCTACATGGGCGTGTCGTCGTGGTTCGTCGCGGTGTCGACGTTCAAGGACCGCATGGTCGAGCTGAACGAGCAGATCTCCTGGACGCCCGAGCACATCCAGCACGGCCAGTTCGGCAAGTGGCTCGAGAACGCGCGCGACTGGTCGATCACGCGCAACCGGTTCTGGGGGAGCCCGGTGCCGGTGTGGCGCTCCGACGACCCGCAGTACCCGCGCGTCGACGTCTACGGGTCGTTCGCCGAGCTCGAGCGCGACTTCGGCACGCTGCCGCGCAACGAGAAGGGCGAGCCGGACCTGCACCGCCCGTTCGTCGACCGCCTCACCCGGCCCAACCCCGACGACCCGACGGGCCGCTCGACCATGCGCCGCGTCGAGGACGTCATGGACGTCTGGTTCGACTCGGGGTCCATGCCCTACGCGCAGGTGCACTACCCGTTCGAGAACACGGACTGGTTCGAGCACCACAACCCGGGCGACTTCATCGTCGAGTACATCGGCCAGACGCGCGGCTGGTTCTACACGCTGCACGTGCTCGCGACCGCGCTGTTCGACCGCCCCGCGTTCCGCTCGGCCGTCTCGCACGGCATCGTGCTGGGCTCCGACGGCCGCAAGATGAGCAAGTCCCTGCGCAACTACCCGGACGTCAACGAGGTCTTCGACCGCGACGGCTCCGACGCGATGCGCTGGTTCCTCATGAGCTCGCCGATCCTGCGCGGCGGCAACCTCGTCGTCACCGAGGACGGGATCCGCGACGCGGTGCGCCAGGTGCTGCTCCCGCTGTGGAGCACGTACTACTTCTTCACCCTGTACGCGAACTCCTCGAAGGCGCAGGCGCGCGCGGGCGAGCCGGGCGGCGCGGCGGGATACGTCGCGCAGAAGGTCGCACCCGAGCGCGTGGCCGGGCTCCCGGCGCTCGACCGCTACCTGCTCGCGCGCACGCACGACCTCGTCGTGCGCGTCACCGAGCAGCTCGACGCCTACGACATCGCGGGCGCGTGCGAGACCGTGCGCGAGCACCTCGACGTCCTGACGAACTGGTACGTGCGCACCCAGCGCGACCGGTTCTGGGCCGAGGACGCCGACGCGTTCGACACGCTGTACACGGCGCTCGAGACGCTCACGCGCGTCATGGCGCCGCTCGCCCCGCTGCTCGCGGAGGAGGTGTGGCGCGGCCTGACGGGCGGGCGCTCGGTCCACCTCACCGACTGGCCGGCGTCCACCGAGGCTGTCGGCGAGGACGGCTCGTCAGCCGTGGCCGTGCGCCACGTCCCGGACGCGTCCCTCGTCGCCGACCCGGCGCTCGTCGCCGCGATGGACGAGGTCCGCGCCGTCGCGTCGGCCGCGCTCGGCCTGCGCAAGGCGCACCAGCTCCGCGTGCGCCAGCCGCTCGCGCGCCTCACGGTCGTCGTGGACGACCCCGAGGCGCTCGCGCCGTACACGGACCTGCTGGCGCGCGAGCTCAACGTCAAGGCCGTCGAGCTCGAGTCGACCGACTCGGACGCCGCCGAGCGCTTCGGCATCACGCAGCGCCTCGCCGTGAACGCGCGCGCCGCGGGACCGCGCCTGGGCCGCGGGGTCCAGGCCGTCATCAAGGCCGCCAAGGCGGGTGCGTGGCGCGTGGACGACGCCGGGGAGGTCGTCGTGACGACGGACGACGGCGACGTCGCGCTCCTGCCCGCAGAGTGCGAGCTGACGACGGTGGTCGCCGCCACCCGGGCCGGCGGCCCGGAGCCCGACGCGGAGGCACCGAGCGTCGCCGCCGCGGTGCTCGCGAGCGGCGGGTTCGCCGTCCTCGACCTCGCGCTCGACGACGCGCTGCTCGCCGAGGGCTACGCACGCGACGTGATCCGCGACGTGCAGGACGCGCGCAAGGCCGCCGGCCTCGACGTGGCCGACCGCATCCGGCTGTCGCTCGACGTGCCCGGCGAGTGGCTCGTCGCGGTCGAGGAGCACCGCGACCTCGTCGCGCGCGAGACCCTCGCGGTCGAGGTCGTCCTCGAGACGTCGCCGACCGACGTGCGCTCCGTGCGCGTCGAGAAGGCCGACGGCACCGTTCCGGACACGGCGGTGATCTTGTGAGCGCCGCCCGCAAGGACCCCGGCGCCGCACGCCGGCAGAGCGCGAAGGACGCCCGCGCGGCCGCGGAGGACGTCGCCGCGCAGGCGGACCTGGAGCGTGTCTACCAGCACATCGTGTCCCGTGCTCCCGAGCACGACTTCGACCCGACGATCGACCGGGTGCGGCGCCTGTTCGAGCTGCTGGGCGACCCGCAGCACGCGTTCCGGACGATCCACCTCACCGGGACCAACGGCAAGACGAGCACCGCGCGCGTCGCGGAGCGCCTCGTGCGCGAGCACGGGCTGCGCACGGGGATGTTCACGAGCCCGCACCTGACGAGCGTCACCGAGCGGATCGTCGTCGACGGCGAGCCGCTCTCGGCGCGCCGGTTCGTCGAGGTCTGGGAGGACGTCTACCCGTACGTGCAGGTCGTCGACGCCGAGCTCGCCGAGGCCGGGCAGTCGCAGCTCAGCTTCTTCGAGGTGCTCACGGGCGTGGCGTTCGCGGCGTTCGCCGACACGCCCGTCGACGTCGCGATCGTCGAGGTCGGCATGGGCGGCGAGTGGGACTCGACCAACGTGGTCGACGCCGAGGTCGCCGTCGTGACGCCCGTCGCGCTCGACCACGAGCGCTGGCTCGGCAGCACGCTCGAGGAGATCGCGACGGTCAAGTCGGGCATCGTCAAGGGTGGCGCGACCGTCGTCTCCGCCGCGCAGCGCCCGGAGGTCGAGGAGGTGCTGCGCGCCCGCGCCGAGCGCGTCGGTGCGCGCCTGCTGCGCGAGGGCGTCGACCTCGACGTGGCGGCACGGCAGGTGGCGGTCGGGGGGCAGCTCCTCGACCTGCGCACGCCCGCCGCGCTCTACACCGAGGTGTTCCTCCCGCTGCACGGCGAGCACCAAGCGCACAACGCGCTGCTCGCGCTCGGCGCGGTGGAGGCGTTCCTCGGCGGCCGGGCGCTCGACGGCACGCTCGTCGAGGCGGCCTTCGCGGACGTCACCTCGCCGGGCCGGCTCGAGGTCGTGCGGTCGAGCCCGACCGTCCTCGTCGACGCGGCGCACAACGCCGCGGGCGCGGAGGCGCTCGCGACCGCGCTCGGCGAGGCGTTCGACCTGCGCCACCTCGTCGGGGTCGTCGCGATCATGGCGGACAAGGACGCCGAGCCGCTGCTCGCGGCGCTCGAGCCGGTGCTGTCCGAGGTCGTCGTGACGCGCAACAGCTCGGAGCGCTCGGCCGACCCGACGGAGCTCGCCGAGCTCGCCGCGGACGTGTTCGGCGAGGACCGCGTGCACAGCACCGAGCGGCTCGACGAGGCGCTCCAGGTGGCCGTCGACCTCGCCGAGCGGGACGACGCGGTGGGCGTGGGGACCGGCTCGGGCGTGCTCGTCACGGGCTCGGTCGTCACGGTCGCCGACGCGCGCATCCTCCTCGGGCGCGGCTGACGCCCCGTCCCGCGCGGCACTGCTCCTCCGCGCACGAGGCGCGCCACCGGGTGGCGCGCCTCGTCGCGTCGGGGACGCCTCGCGGCCCGCCGCACCCGGGTGTTTGATGGAGGCGACGACGGCGACGGACACGCCGGACGGGGGTCGTCGGCGTCCGGAGCACCGGGCGCACGGACCGATGGAGGGATGACCGGTGAAGAAGCTGCTCAACGATCCCCAGGACGCGGTGTCGGAGTCCCTGGAGGGGTTCGGCCAGGCGCACGCCGACCTCGTGGAGGTGCACCTCGCGCCGCCCTACGTCTCGCGGGCCGGGGGTGCGGTCCCCGGGAAGGTCGGGCTGGTCTCCGGCGGTGGGTCCGGGCACGAGCCGCTGCACGCGGGCTTCGTCGGCTTGGGGATGCTCGACGCCGCGGTCCCGGGCGCGGTCTTCACGTCGCCGACGCCGGACCAGATCGTCCCGGCGATCCTCGGCGCCGACTCGGGCGCGGGCGTCCTCGCGATCGTGAAGAACTACACGGGCGACGTGCTGAACTTCGAGACGGCGGTCGAGCTCGTCGAGGCGGAGGGCACCCAGGTCACGAGCATCCTCGTCAACGACGACGTCGCGGTCGAGGACTCGCTGTACACCGCCGGCCGGCGCGGCGTCGCGGGGACGGTCGCGGTCGAGAAGATCGCGGGCGCCGCGGCCGAGCGCGGCGACGACCTCGGCGCGGTGACGGAGATCGCGGGCCGCGTCGTCGCGAACGTGCGCTCGATGGGCGTCGCGCTCACCGCCTGCACGGTCCCGCACGTCGGCAAGCCGAGCTTCGACCTCGGCGACGACGAGGTCGAGATCGGGATCGGCATCCACGGTGAGCCGGGCCGGCACCGCATCCCGCTGGCCTCGGCGGACGAGATCACGCAGCGGCTCGTGGACCCCGTCGCCGACGACCTGGGCCTGTCGGACGGCGAGGACGTGTTGCTGTTCGTTAACGGAATGGGCGGTACGCCGCTGTCCGAGCTGTACGTCGTCTATCGTCAGGCGAGGAGGCTGCTCGAGGGGCGCGGCGTACGGGTGACGCGCTCGCTCGTCGGCAACTACGTCACGTCGCTGGAGATGCAGGGTGCGTCGGTCACCGTGCTGCGCCTGGACGACGAGCTCACCGCCCTGTGGGACGCTCCCGTCCACACGGCTGCGCTGCGCTGGTGAGGCGGCGCCCGTGCGTGCAGTCTCCGAGGGGCCGGCGGACCGCCGGCTCGACGGCGAGGAGAGGTGGGGCATGACGCTGGACGTGGCCTGGGCGGACCGGTGGACGCGGCTGAGCGCGGAGCGCATCGCGGCGGCACGGGACGAGCTGACCGAGCTGGACCGCCAGATCGGTGACGGCGACCACGGGGAGAACCTCGACCGGGGGTTCCGCGCGGTGGTCGCCAAGCTCGACGGGACGGCCGCCGGGGACCAGCCGCCGGGTCAGATCGGCGACGTGCTCAAGCTCGTGGCCACGACCCTCATGTCGTCCGTCGGCGGCGCCTCGGGGCCGCTCTACGGCACCGCCTACCTGCGTGCGGCGAAGGTGACGGGCCTGGCCGAGCTCGACGCCCACGGCGTGGTGGCCCTCCTCGAGGGCGCGCTGGAGGGCATCACCGCCCGTGGCAAGGCGCAGGTCGGGGAGAAGACGATGGTGGACGCCTGGCAGCCGGCGGTGGACGCCGCGGAGGCCGCCGCGGACGCCGGGGCGTCGACCGGCGACGTCCTCGCCGCCGCCGCGCAGGCGGCGCGCGCGGGCGCCGAGGCGACGGTCCCGCTCGTCGCGACGAAGGGCCGCGCGAGCTACCTGGGTGAGCGCAGCGCCGGGCACCAGGACCCGGGGGCGACCTCGACCGCGATCCTCCTCGAGGCCGCGCGCGACGCGGCGACGGCGTGAGCGGCGCCGCCGGGCCGGTCGGGGCGCGAGCGCGCGTCGCGCTCGTCCTCGTCTCGCACTCGCAGCGGCTCGCCGAGGGTGCCGTCGAGCTGTCCGCGCAGATGGCTCCCGGCGTGCTGCTGCTCGCCGCGGGAGGGACCGACGACGGCGGGCTCGGCACGAGCTACGACCGGGTGTCCGCGGCGCTCGACGAGGCGCTGGCCGTCGCGGAGGGCGTGGTCGTGCTCGCCGACCTGGGCTCCGCCGTCATGACCGTCGAGTCGGTGCTGGACATGGAGGACGGGTTCGACGGGAGGGTCCGGCTCGCCGACGCCCCGTTCGTCGAGGGCGCGGTGGCGGCGGCGGTGACCGCGCACGGTGGCGGCGACGTCGCGGAGGTGCTCGCGTCGGCCGAGCATGCGGGCGGCACGTTCGCGGTCGCCGGCGGAGCTCCCGCCGAGGAGGCGTCTGCGACCCGGGCGGAGCCTCCCGCGGACGGTGCGACGCGCGCCGTCGTCGCGCTGCGCAACCCGCTCGGCCTGCACGCGCGCCCCGCCGCGGTGCTCGCGCGGCTCGTCGCCGGTTTCGACGCGACGGTGGCGATCGACGGGGTCAACGGCGCGAGCGTCCTCGAGCTCATGAAGCTGGGGGCCACGGGCGGGCAGGACCTCACCGTGACGGGGGAGGGACCCCAGGCCGCCGACGCCGTGCGCGCGGTCGTCGAGGCCGTGGAGGGCGGATTCGGGGAGGTCTGACCGGCACCCCGGTGTGACGGGCGTCACGCCATATTGCAGTTGATGCAAAATTGCAGAGGGTGCAAGAATACACGGGTGCCCCTGACTCTCCCTGACGTGCCCGCTCGCCCCTCGTTGGTCGAGCGGGCCGCGACGTGCCTCGCGCCGTCTCCCGGCGGTCTGCGAGAGCGCAAGAAGCGCGCCCGACGGGAGGCGCTCGTCGAGGCCGCGCAGACGCTCGTGCTGGAGCGCGGCTTCGACGCGGTGACGGTCGAGGACATCTGTGCCGAGGTCGGGGTCTCGCCGCGCACGTTCTTCAACTACTTCCCCTCCAAGGACGACGCCGTGCTCGGCCTGGAGGACTTCTCCGTGCGCCCGGAGGTCGTCGCGGCCTTCGTCGAGGGCGGCCCGACGGGCGCCCTGCTCGACGACCTCGAGGTGGTCGTCGCCGACGTGCTCGGGCACCAGGTCGTCACGCCCGAGCGCATGGCGCGCACGCTCGAGCTCGTCCAGCGCGAGCCGCAGCTCGTCGCGCGGCACGTCGCGTGGGTCGACGGCCATCGCGCGGAGCTCGTCGACATGTTCGTCGCACGCCGGGCCGTCCGGCCCTTCGTCCCCGATCCCGAGCTCCTGGCCCTCGTGGTCATGAGCCTGCTGCGCGCGAGCACCCTCGAGTGGCAGCAGCGCGACCGCGAGGGCGAGCCGGTGGACCACCTGCCGACCGTCGTCGCCCAGCTCCGCGCGCTCCTGGCGGAAACGCGCGCCCCTGATCCCGTGGCCCGCTAGCCGCACGCCCTGCGGGCCACCGCACCACCACCGCTCCACCGCCTCACCAGCTCCCCACCCGACGACGGGCCGCGCCCGTCGGCGCGCGCCCGCCCGTCCTGACCGAACCGGATCCTCATGGCCTCCTCCACCGCAGCACCCCCCGTCGACGGCGCCAAGCCGCTCGTCGTGCTCACCCCGCGCACCGTGTGGGTGATCTTCGGCGCGCTCATGGCGTCGATGTTCCTGTCCTCCCTCGACCAGTCGATCGTCGGCACCGCGATGCCGACCATCGTCGGCGAGCTCCACGGCGTCGAGCACCAGGGCTGGGTCATCACGGCCTACATCCTGGCCATCGCGATCGTCATGCCCCTGTACGGCAAGTTCGGCGACCTCTGGGGTCGTCGGTGGCCGTTCCTCGTCGCGATCGGGCTCTTCACCATCGCGTCGGCCGGTGCCGGGTTCGCGCAGTCGTTCCCCGAGCTCGTCGCCTGGCGCGGCGTGCAGGGCCTCGGCGGCGGCGGTCTGATGATCCTGTCGCAGGCGATCATCGCGGACATCGTGCCCGCGAAGGACCGCGGCAAGTACATGGGTCCCATGGGCGCCCTGTTCGGCATCGCGGCCGTGATCGGGCCGCTCCTGGGCGGCTGGTTCACCGAGGGGCCGGGCTGGCGCTGGGCGTTCTGGATCAACGTGCCGATCGGCGTCGCGGCCTTCGTCGTCGCGTGGGTCGCGCTCAAGCTCCCGTCGCACCGCTCGGGCCGCAAGATCGACGTCGCCGGGATCTTCCTCATGGTCGTCGCCACGTCCGGCATCGTGCTCGTCACGAGCTGGGAGTCCCTCACCAGCTCGCGCGGCTACGACTGGTCGGACCCGTGGCTCCTGGGCCTCGTCACGGTCGTGATCGTGTCGATCGCCGCGTTCGTCGTGGTGGAGAACCGTGCCGAGGAGCCGCTGCTCCCGCTGCACCTCTTCAAGAACCGGACGTTCACGATCGCGACGCTCATCGGCCTCGTGCTGGGCATGGGCATGTTCTCGGCGCTCGCGTTCCTGCCGACGTTCCTCCAGATGTCGACCGGCGCCGGGGTCACCGAGTCCGGCTTCCTCCTGCTGCCCATGATGGCGGGCGTCATGCTCACGGCGATCGGGTCCGGTATCGCGATCACCAAGACCGGCCGCTACAAGGTGTTCCCGGTCGTCGGGCTCGCCATCACCGCCGCGGGCATGATCTGGCTCACGCGCATCACCGGGGACATGTCGATGTGGCTCTTCGGCGCCATGATCTTCGTCATGGGCGCCGGCATGGGCCTCGTCATGCAGACGATCGTCCTCGCGGTCCAGAACGCCGTCGACCCGCACGAGCTGGGGACCGCGACGAGCGCGAACAACTTCTTCCGCGAGATCGGCGCGGCCGTCGGCACGGCGCTGTTCAGCACGATCTTCACGTCGCGCCTCGCGGACAACCTCGAGGGCGTCTTCGCGGGCCTGCCCGCGGGCTCGGCCCCCGCCGGTGCCGAGGGGGCCTCGCTCACGCCCGAGATGGTGCAGCAGCTCCCCGAGCCGATCCACACGGGCGTCGTCGACGCGTTCACGGACGCGCTCGCCCCGGCCTTCTGGTACCTCGTCCCGCTCGTGCTCGTCGGGTTCGTCCTCGCGCTCTTCCTGCGCGAGGTCAAGCTCTCTGACGTCGCGGGGATGGTCGCGCGCGGCGAGGCCGTCGCGGACCACGGCGACCTCGTCGAGGACGCCCCGGTGCCGGTCGAGGACGGCGCGGGCGAGGCCCCGGCCGTCGTGACCGCGGGAGCCGCGGGGGCGGGCGGCGACCACCCGGAGGACCGGGGCCGCGACGCCACGCCGGTATCCTGACCGGGTGAGCACCTCGCCGTCGCAGCCCGCCGCGCAGCCGTCCCGCTACGGCCGCGCGGCGGGCCCGGTGCGCCCCTCGCCGGGCGACCGGATCAAGCCCAAGAAGCCCGCGAAGGTCCAGTTCGCGTCCACCACGCTGCTGCTCGAGGCGTTCCTCGTGGTGTTCGCCACGCTCGTCGCCTACGGGCTGCGGGACGTGCCGTACTCGCGCGGGCCGCTCGAGCTGCCGAGCGCGACGTCGATCTGGCTCGTGGGCGGCGCCCTCGCGGTCGTGCTCGTCGTCCTCTCGCGCATGGTCGGCACGCCGGGCGGCTACGTCGCCGGGTCGGTCGTCCAGGTGCCGGTCCTGGCGTTCGGCCTCGTCGTGCCGATGATGTTCGTCGTCGGCGGGCTCTTCGTCGTGCTGTGGGTCGTCTCGATCCGGCTCGGCGGGCGCATCGACCGGGAGCGCGCCGCGTACGACGCCGAGCACCCCGAGACCGCGCCCAACGCCGACTGAGGCGCGCCCCACGGGCCCGGTGGTCACGGCGTCCCGCACGCCCGCGCGGCCGGTAGGCTCGGCGACCATGACCGACGTCGCACCCGCACTGACCGAGACCATCGAGCGCACCCTCATCCTCGTCAAGCCCGACGGCGTCCGCCGCGGCCTGTCCGGCGAGATCCTGCGGCGCGTCGAGGCCAAGGGCTACACGCTCGCCGCCGTGCGCCTGCTCGACGCGACGCCCGAGCTGCTCGCCGCGCACTACGCCGAGCACGAGGGCAAGCCGTTCTACCAGCCGCTCGTCGACTTCATGCTCTCGGGCAAGATCCTCGCGGTCGTGGCCGAGGGCCAGGGCGTCATCCCCGGCTTCCGCTCCCTCGCGGGCGCGACGAACCCGACCGAGGCCCTGCCCGGCACCATCCGCGGCGACCTCGGTCGCGACTGGGGCCTCAAGGTCCAGCAGAACCTCGTCCACGGCTCCGACTCGCCCGAGTCCGCCGCGCGCGAGATCGCGCTCTGGTTCCCCGAGCTCGGCTGACGCACCGTCACGCGGCACCGCGCCCCGTCCCGGCCGCACCGGCCGGGGCGGGGCATCTTGCGTCCCGGCGCCCCTGCCGACGGCGTCCGGCCGCGCGGGGCGCAGATCCGCGGGTTCGTCGGGGGCCGCCACTAGGCTCGGGTCCGTGCACCTCAAGACCCTGACGCTGCGCGGCTTCAAGTCGTTCGCGTCCGCGACGACGCTGAGCTTCGAGCCCGGGGTCACGTGCGTCGTCGGGCCGAACGGCTCGGGCAAGTCCAACGTCGTCGACGCGCTCGCGTGGGTCATGGGGGAGCAGGGCGCCAAGACGCTGCGCGGCGGCAAGATGGAGGACGTCATCTTCGCCGGGACGTCCGGGCGGCCGCCGCTCGGGCGCGCCGAGGTCTCCCTGACGATCGACAACACCGACGGCGCGCTGCCGATCGACTACACCGAGGTGACGATCTCCCGCACGCTGTTCCGCAGCGGCGGCTCCGAGTACGCGATCAACGGCGCCGCGTGCCGCCTCCTCGACATCCAGGACCTCCTCTCGGACTCCGGCCTCGGCCGGGAGATGCACGTGATCGTCGGGCAGGGGCAGCTCGACGCGGTCCTGCGCGCGACCCCCGAGGACCGCCGCGGCTTCGTCGAGGAGGCCGCGGGCGTCCTCAAGCACCGCAAGCGCAAGGAGAAGGCGCTCCGCAAGCTCGACGCGATGCAGGCCAACCTCACCCGCCTCGCCGACCTCACGACGGAGATCCGCCGCCAGCTCGGCCCGCTGGGACGCCAGGCCGAGATCGCCCGCAAGGCGGCGACGATCCAGGCGGACCTGCGCGACGCCAAAGCCCGCCTGCTCGCGGACGACCTCGCGCAGCTCACCGCGACCCTGGAGCAGGAGATCGCGGACGAGGCGGCGCTGCGCGCGCAGCAGGCGGAGGTCGAGCGGGCGCTCGCCACCGCCCGCGACGGGCTCGGCCGGCTCGAGCGCGAGGCCGCGGAGGCGGCGCCCGCGCTCGGTGCCGCGACCGACGTCTGGTTCCGGCTGTCGTCCCTGCGCGAGCGCCTGCGCGGCACGCAGACGCTCGCGGAGGAGCGGGTCCGCCTGCTCGGTCGCCCGGAGCCCGCCCAGCGGGGCCAGGACCCCGACGAGCTCGAGGCCCAGGCGGAGCGCGTGCGCGCGACCGAGGCCGAGCTCGAGGCGGAGGTCGTCCGGGCGCGCGACGCGCTCGCGGCGGCCGTCGCGGACCGCGAGGACGCCGAGCGGTCGGCGGGCGAGGCCGAGCGCGCGGTCGCGACGCTGCTCCGCGGTGCCGCCGACCGGCGGGAGGGCCTCGCGCGCCTCGCGGGCCAGGTCGCCGCGCAGCGCTCGCGGGTCGAGGCCGCGGAGGCGGAGATCGGGCGCCTCCGCGAGTCGCTGGCGGAGGCCGAGCACCGGGGCACCCAGGCGCGCACGGACTTCGCGGTGCTGGAGACCCAGGTGGTCGGCGCCGAGGAGGGCGAGGAAGGCCTCGACGCCGAGCACGAGGCCGCAGCGGACGAGGTCGAGCGGACGACGACGGTCGTGCGGGAGCTCGAGGACGAGGCCTCCGTGGCGGACCAGGAGCGTGCCACGTGGAGCGCGCGGATCGAGGCCCTGGAGCTGAGCCTGGACCGCAAGGACGGCGCCGGCGCGCTGCTCGCGGCCGACGGCGTCGGGGTGGTGGGGTCTCTCGCGGCGCTGCTCGGCGTCGAGGCCGGGTACGAGGACGCCGTGGCTGCGGCGCTCGGCCCCGCCGCGGACGCCGTCGCCGTCGAGTCGGTCGACGCCGCCGTCGACGCGCTGCGCTACCTGCGCACCGAGGACGCCGGACGGGCGGGCCTGGTCGTGGCGGCCGACGGGGCGGACGGGAGCGTGCACGGCGACGTCGCCCTGCCGGACGGCGCGCGCTGGGTCGTCGACGTCGTGACGGTCGGCGGGGGCGTCGGCGGCGCCGTGCGCGCGCTGCTCTCCGACGTCGCGGTCGTCGAGGACCTCGCGGACGCGCGCGCCCTCGTGGCGCGGCACCCGGGCATCTCCGTCGTGACGCGCGGCGGCGATCTCCTCGCGACGACCCGCGCGTGGGGCGGGTCGGCCTCCGCTCCGAGCGTGCTGCACCTGCAGGCCGCCCTCGACGAGGCGCGCGCCGCCCACGACGACGCCGCGGCCCGGGGGGAGCGCGCGCGGTTCGCCCTCGTGGGCGCGCGCGACGCCGCGCAGGAGGCCCGCGCTCGGTACGACGACACCCTCGACCGGCTCAACGAGTCGGACGCCCAGCTCGCGGCCGTCGCGGAACAGCTCGGACACCTCGGCGCGACGGCGCGCTCGGCCGCGGCGGAGGCGGAGCGCGTGCGTACCTCGCTCGAGCGCGCGTCGCAGGGGCTCGACGACGCGCGCGAGGTGCTCGCGGACCTCGTGGCGCGGCTCGACGTCGCGGAGGCGGCCCCGGAGCAGTCCGAGGAGGCGGTCGCCGACGCGACGACCGAGCGCGACCGTCTCCTCGCGCTCGCGTCGGCGGCGCGCACCACCGAGACCGAGGCGCGTCTCGCGCTGCGGACCAGCGAGGAACGCGCGCGCGCCGTGGCCGGCCGGGCGCAGTCGCTCGCCCGGGCCGCCGCGGCGGAGCGCGAGGCGCGCGAGCGGGCCGCGCGGCGCGAGGCCGCCCGGGTGCGCCAGGCTGAGCGCGCGTCGGCCGTGCGCGACGGCGCGGCGCGCGCCCTCGGCGCGGTCGACCGGTCCCTCGCCCGCGCGGGCGAGGAGCGCGCGGCCGCCGAGGCGGCGCGCGCGGAGCGCGACGCCGCCGTGACCGCTGCCCGGCGCGAGGTCGACGACCTCGCCTCCCGCCTGCGCGAGCTGACCGACGTCGCGCACCGCGACGAGGTGGCGCGCGCGCAGCAGCAGCTGCGCATCGAGCAGCTCCAGGCGCGCAGCGTCGACGAGCTCGGCCTCGACCCGGCGGTCCTCGTCGAGGAGCTCGGCCCGCACCGCGACGTCCCGGTCGCGTCGGACGACGACGAGCCGCGCACCGTGCCCTACGACCGCGCGGCCCAGGAGAAGCGGCTCCGGGCCGCCGAGCGGGACCTCGGTCGGCTCGGCAAGGTGAACCCGCTCGCGCTCGAGGAGTTCGCGGCGCTCGAGGAACGGCACAAGTTCCTCGCGGACCAGCTCGCCGACCTCAAGAAGTCGCGTGCCGATCTCCTGGAGATCGTCAAGGAGATCGACGAGCGCGTCGAGCGGGTGTTCGCCGACGCGTACCGCGACACCGCCGAGCAGTTCGAGCGGGTGTTCGCGCGCATGTTCCCCGGCGGAGAGGGGCGGCTCGTGCTCACGGACCCGGACGACATGCTCACGACCGGGATCGAGGTCGAGGCGCGGCCGGCGGGCAAGAAGGTCAAGCGGCTCTCGCTCCTGTCCGGCGGCGAGCGCTCGCTCACCGCGGTCGCGCTGCTCGTCGCGATCTTCAAGGCCCGGCCCTCGCCGTTCTACGTCATGGACGAGGTCGAGGCCGCGCTGGACGACGTCAACCTCGGCCGGCTCCTCGAGATCTTCCGGGAGCTCCAGGAGGACTCGCAGCTCATCGTCATCACGCACCAGAAGCGCACGATGGAGATCGCCGACGCCCTCTACGGGGTGACGATGCGCGGCGACGGCGTGACGACCGTCATCAGCCAGCGGATGAACGAGACGCGCGAGGAGGTCCCCGTGTGAGCGGGCTCACGCCGCCGCACGGCACGTGCGCGACCTGGGCGGACGCTGGAGAAACGTTGGAACTCCGGGCCTTGTGAAGATGTGGTGCCGATCGGACGGCACGGCGTGGCACGGGTCGCGCCGCGTGCGTCGACCCGGATACTGGACCTCATGGTCTGGATGTTCGTGTGGCTGGGGCTCACGCTCGGCGTCGCCGCCGTCGTGTTCCTGTTCGCGAGCGTCGTCGCGCGCTCGGAGGCCCAGGCCACGGGCGCGGCGGGGGACCGCTCCGGCGAGCAGGGGATGCGCGCGTTCTGGCGCGACTTCCGCTCGGGGCTGCGTCGGCGGCGTCGCCGCGGGAACCTGGACGCCCACCACGTCGGGACCGTGCGCATGCCTCGGCCGGTCGACACGAGCATCGACGACTTCTTCACCGCGACCGAGGTGACGTCGAACGCGTACGTCGACGCGGAGGAGCTCACCGACGTCCTGCACCGCGCGCGGGAGCGCGTGCGGCCGCTGCACACGGGAGAGCGTCCCCCTCAGGCGTGACCACCGCGGGACCACGGGCGTGACCGCCGCGTGGCCTCCGCCCTCGTCTGAGAGACTTCCGGGGTGAACGACCTCCTCCCGCTCTGGATCGTCCTCGGCGTCCTGCTCCTCGTCGGCCTCGTCACCTTCGGGACCGTGTCGGTCCGTCGGCGTCGCCGCGACGTCGTCGAGCCCCCGCCCACCGCACCCGCCGAGCCGCCGGCGACCCGCGAGCCCGTGACGGCGCCCCCGGGCGCCGAGGTGCAGGCCCCGCCCGTGGAGGAGGCGCCTCCCGCGCCGACGGTCGAGCGGCCGGAGCCCGTCGGCGGTCGCCTCGTCCGGCTCCGTGAGCGCCTCGCGCGCTCCGGCTCGCCGCTCGGCGCCCGGCTCCTCTCCGTGCTCTCGCGCGACCACCTCGCGGAGGACGACTGGGACGAGCTCGAGGAGACGCTCCTGCTCGCGGACGTGGGCGCCGGTCCTGCCGGCGAGCTCATCGACGCGCTGCGCACCAAGGTCCGCGTCCTCGGCGTCCGGGACGCCGCGAGCGTGCGCGACCTGCTCCGCACGGAGCTCGTCGCGCTCGTCGACCCGTCGCTCGACCGGTCGCTCGCGACGTCGCCCCACGCCGGCGAGGACGGGAACCCGGTGCCGGCCGTGGTGCTCGTCGTCGGCGTGAACGGCACGGGGAAGACGACGACGGTCGGCAAGCTCGCGCGCGTGCTCGTCGCGGAGGACCGCAGCGTCGTGCTCGGCGCGGCGGACACGTTCCGGGCCGCGGCGGCGGACCAGCTCGAGACCTGGGGCTCGCGCGTCGGCGTCCCGACCGTGCGCTCGGACCGCGACGGCGCCGACCCCGCCGCCGTGGCGTTCGACGCCGTGCGCCGGGGTCGCGCCGAGGGCGTGGACGTCGTGCTCGTCGACACCGCCGGCCGGCTCCAGAACAAGCAGGGCCTCATGGACGAGCTGGGCAAGATCCGGCGCGTCATCACCAAGGAGGCGCCGCTCTCCGAGGTCCTCCTCGTCCTCGACGCGACCACGGGGCAGAACGGTCTCAACCAGGCGCGCGTGTTCGGCGAGGTCGCCGGTGTGACGGGGATCGTCCTGACGAAGCTCGACGGGACGGCTCGAGGAGGCATCGTCGTCGCGGTGCAGCGCGAGCTGGGCGTCCCCGTGAAGCTCGTCGGGCTGGGGGAGGGACCCGACGACCTCGCCCCGTTCGACCCGGAGCAGTTCGTCGACGGGCTCCTCGGCGACTGACGGGCGACGTCCACGGGTCACGGTCGTGTCACGCTCCGATCACGAGCGTGTCGCGATCCGGACGCGGTACGAGGTCCCCGGAGGTGTGAAGGGGCGGTGAAACGGAACGTTTACGTCCGAGGAACGCTTGTCACACCCGCGTAACACGGTGACACCGCGGGGGAAACCCGCCCGCACCACCGTAGTCCCCGACCGGCCGCCCGGCTGGCGAGGGGAGATGATCCGATGGAGTGGGACACCGGGGCAACCGCGTGGATGCTGACCTCAGCATCCCTCGTGCTCCTGATGACGCCCGGACTGGCGTTCTTCTACGGCGGCATGGTCCGCGCCAAGTCCGTGCTGAACATGATGATGATGTCGTTCGGCGCGATGGCCGTCGTGGGCGTCGTCTACGTGCTGTGGGGCTGGTCGATGTCCTACGGCGAGGCCGGGACGGGCGGCCTCGTCGCCAGCCCGTTCGCGCAGTTCGGCCTCTCGGGGGCGATCACGGACGCCGACGGCAGCGCCGTGGCGAGCACGCTCGGCAACTACCCGAACGTGGTGGACATCGCGTTCCAGGTGACGTTCGCGATCATCACGGTCGCGCTCATCTCGGGTGCGCTGGCCGACCGCGTGAAGTTCGGCACCTGGCTCACCTTCACGGCGATCTGGGTCACCGTCACCTACTTCCCGCTCGCCCACATGGTCTGGGGCGGCGGCTTCCTCTCGGGCAACGAGAACGGCCTCGCGGCACGCGTCTTCGGGGTGACGGACGGCGCCGCCACGGTCGCGCCGATCGACTTCGCGGGCGGCACCGTCGTCCACATCAACGCCGGTGTCGCGGCCCTTGTGCTCGCGATCCTCATCGGCAAGCGCAAGGGCTTCGGCAAGGAGCCGATGCGCCCGCACAACCTGCCGTTCGTCATGCTCGGCGCGGCCCTCCTGTGGTTCGGCTGGTTCGGGTTCAACGCCGGCTCGGCCTTCGGTGCGAACGAGACCGCCGGACTCGCGTGGGTCAACACGACGAGCGCCACCGCGGCGGGCATCATCGGCTGGCTCCTCACGGAGAAGATCCGCGACGGCCACGCGACGTCGCTCGGTGCTGCGTCGGGCGTCGTGGCGGGTCTCGTCGCGATCACCCCGGCCGCGGGCGCCCTCAACCCCGTGACGTCGATCGTCCTGGGCCTCGTCGCCGGCGCGCTCTCCGCGCTCGCGGTGGGTCTCAAGTACCGCTTCGGCTACGACGACTCGCTCGACGTCGTCGGCGTCCACCTGGTCTCGGGCCTCTGGGGTACCGTCGCGATCGGCTTCCTCGCCACCGACACGGGCCTCTTCTTCGGCGGCGGCGCGCAGCAGCTCGTCGTGCAGATCCTCATCGCCCTCGTCGCCATCGTGTTCTCGGCGGCCACGACGCTCGTCATCGGCCTGATCCTCAAGGCGACGATGGGCTGGCGGGTCAGCGAGGACGCCGAGGTCGGCGGCATCGACCTCGCGGTCCACGGCGAGACGGCGTACGAGTCCATCCAGCAGGGCAGCGTCATCAAGGAGGTGCGGGCATGAAGCTCGTCACGGGAATCATCCAGCCGCACCGGCTCGACGACGTGAAGTCGGGGCTCGAGGCCGCGGGCGTGCGGGGCATGACGGTCAGCGAGGCCAGCGGCTACGGGCGCCAGAAGGGCCACACCGAGGTCTACCGCGGTGCGGAGTACACGGTCGACCTGGTGCCCAAGGTCCGCGTCGAGGTCCTCGTCGACGACGCCGACGCGACCGCGGTCACCGAGGTGATCGTCAAGGCGGCGCAGACCGGCAAGATCGGCGACGGCAAGGTCTGGACGGTCCCGGTGGACGACGTCGCCCGCGTGCGCACGGGCGAGCACGGCCCCGGCGCCCTGTGAGGCGACGGGCCATCGGATGACCGACCACGCCGACACCCCGACCACGGGCGGGGTCGCAGGGGGATCGGCGGGGCGCCTCGGGCAGCAGCCGGGCGAGCACGACGCGGAGGTCCCGCACCCCGTCGGGGTGCGGGACCTCCGCGCGCGGATGCTCGACGTCGCGCGGTCCAGGAGCGGCCCCGGCCGCAGCGGGGTCGCGCGCCGGGCCGCCGTCGTCGACCTCGTGACCTCGTCCCTGCAGGGCCTGTGGCGCGAGGCGACCGACGGCGTCGCGCCGGACGGCATCGCGCTCGCCGCGGTGGGCAGCCTGGGCCGGGGCGACATGGGGCCGGCGAGCGACCTCGACCTCGTCCTGGTCCACGACGGCCGCAGCCACACGGCGGACGACGTCGCCCGCGTCGCCGAGCGCCTGTGGTACCCGCTCTGGGACGCCGGGGTCGACCTCGACCACTCCGTGCGCTCGCTCTCGCAGTGCCGCCAGGTGGCGTCCAAGGACGTGCCCGCGGCCGTCGGCTGGCTCGACGTGCGTGCCGTGGCCGGCGACGCGGTCGTCGTGCACCGGGCGTCGTCCGCCGTCCTCACCGACTGGCGCTCCGCGTCGCGCCGCCGCCTGCCCGACCTGCTCGCGTCCACGCGCGAGCGCGCCGAGCGGTCCGGCGAGCTGGCCTACCTCATCGAGCCCGACCTCAAGGAGTCGCGCGGAGGCATCCGGGACGCCGTCGTGCTCTCGGCCCTCGCCGCGACGTGGCTCACGGACCGCCCTCACGGGTCCGTCGACCGCGCGCACGCGCACCTGCTCGACGTACGGGACACCCTGCAGGTCGTCACGGGGCGGCACACGAGCCGGCTCCTGCTGGCCGACCTCGACGAGGTCGCCGCGCTGTCCGGCTTCGACGACCCCGACGAGCTGCTCGCGAGCCTCGCGGCGGCGGGCCGTGAGGTCTCCTACGCGCTCGACACCACGGTCCGGCGCGCCCGCCAGGCGCTCCAGCGGCCGTCGGTCACGCGGCGTCCGGTGCTCGTCCGGGGCCGTCGGACGGCGCCCCGCCTGCGGTCCGTCGGCGACGGGCTCGTCGAGCACGACGGCGAGCTCGTGCTCGCCGTGGACGCCCACCCCGCGTCCGACCCGCTCCTGTCCCTGCGCGCCGCCGCCACCGCCGCGCGGACGGGCCTCACGCTCTCGCCGGTCTCCGTCGCGAGCCTCGCCCAGTGCCCGCCCCTGCCCGAGCCGTGGCCGCGTGCCGCGCGCGCCGCGTTCCTCTCCCTCCTCGGGTCGGGGCAGGCCCAGGTGGCCGTGTGGGAGGCGCTCGACCTGGCCGGGGTCGTGACCACGTGGATCCCCGAGTGGGCGGGCGTGCGGAACCGCCCGCAGCGCGCCGCCGTGCACCGGCACACCGTCGACCGGCACCTCGTGGAGGTCGTCGCGCGTGCCGCGCGCGTCCGCAAGGACGTCGAGCGGCCGGAGCTGCTCCTGCTGTCCGCGGTGCTGCACGACATCGGCAAGCGTGCGGGAGCCGTCGACCACTCGGTCGAGGGTGCGCGCCTCGTGCCCGCGATCCTCGGCCGGATGGGGTTCGAGCCGGACGTCGTGTCCGACGTCGAGCGGCTCGTGCGCCACCACCTGACGCTGTCCCGCCTCGCCGTGAGCGAGGACCCCGACGACCCGGCGACGGTGGCCGAGCTCGCCGCCGCCGTCGACCACCGCGCCGACCTGCTCGAGGTGCTGCGGGCGCTCACCGAGGCCGACGCGTCGTCGCTCGGCCCGAGCGCGTGGACCGCCTGGCGTGCTCGCCTCGTCGACGACCTCGTGGGGGAGACGCTCCGGGTGCTGCGGGCTGCGCCGAGAGACGTGCCGGGAGAACCGGACGCCGCCGGGTAGGCTGGTCCCTCGCGGACGGCGCGTCCTCTGCCAGCCCGCGCCCGACCTCGGGCGACGGCAGGCGGGAGCGCCGACGCGGACGAGACTTCCGACGACTGGTGAGGATGACGCGGTGTTCAACACGCTGTCGGACCGACTGACTTCGACCTTCAAGAACCTGCGTGCGAAGGGCCGGCTGTCCGAGGCGGACATCGACGCGACGATCCGGGAGATCCGGCGCGCGCTGCTCGACGCCGACGTCGCGGTCCCCGTCGTGCGCGAGTTCAGCGCGACCGTGCGCGAGCGCGCGCTCTCGGCCGAGGTCTCGGGCGCGCTCAACCCGGCGCAGCAGGTCGTCAAGATCGTCAACGAGGAGCTCGTCGGCATCCTCGGCGGTGAGAGCCGCGGGCTGCGCTTCTCCAAGACGCCCCCGACCGTCATCATGCTCGCGGGCCTCCAGGGTGCGGGAAAGACGACCCTGGCCGGGAAGCTGGCCCTGCACCTGCGCGAGCAGGGGCACACGCCGCTCCTCGTCGCCGCCGACCTCCAGCGCCCGAACGCCGTCACCCAGCTCTCGGTCGTCGCCGAGCGCGCGGGGGTGCCCGTGTTCGCGCCGCACCCCGGCAACCAGAGCGGCGTCGAGGTCGACGACGTGATCGGCGACCCGGTCGCCGTCGCGCGCGAGGGCGTCGAGACGGCGCGGCAGCGTCAGCACGACGTCGTCATCGTCGACACCGCGGGCCGCCTCGGCCTGGACGCGGTCCTCATGCAGCAGGCGTCGGACATCCGCGACGCCGTGCAGCCCGACGAGGTCCTGTTCGTCATCGACGCGATGATCGGTCAGGACGCCGTCGCGACCGCGAAGGCGTTCGAGGAGGGCGTCGACTTCACGGGCGTCGTGCTCACCAAGCTCGACGGCGACGCGCGCGGCGGTGCCGCGCTGTCCGTGCGCGGCGTCACCGGGCGCCCGATCCTCTTCGCCTCGACCGGCGAGAAGCTCACCGACTTCGAGGCGTTCCACCCGGACCGCATGGCGTCGCGCATCCTCGACATGGGCGACGTCCTCACGCTCATCGAGCAGGCCGAGAAGGCGTTCGACGCCGAGCAGGCCGCGAAGATGGCGGAGAAGGTCGCCACGGGGCAGGACTTCACGCTCGCGGACTTCCTGGTGCAGATGCAGCAGATGAAGAACATGGGTTCGATGAAGAAGATGCTCGGGATGCTCCCGGGCATGGGCCAGATGCGCGAGGCGCTCGACAACTTCGACGAGCGCGAGGTCGACCGCATCGAGGCGATCATCCGCTCGATGACCCCCGCGGAGCGCGACAACCCGAAGATCATCAACGGGTCGCGCCGCGCGCGCATCGCGCGCGGGTCCGGCGTGACGACCAGCGACGTCAACCAGCTCCTCGAGCGGTTCGCCGGGGCGCAGAAGATGATGCGGCAGATGAGCCGGGGCGGCGGCATGCCGGGGATGCCGGGCATGGGCAACCTGCCGGGCATGGGCGGCAAGAAGGCTCGCGGGCGCCAGGCGCCGCAGCGCAAGGTCAAGGGCAAGTCGGGCAACCCGGCGAAGCGCGCCGCGCAGGAGCGCGCGGCCGCCGCCCGCGCGGCGGGGGAGACCCCCGGACCGTCCGCGCCCGCCGGGTCGGCGTTCGGTGTCGGCAGCCCCGCCGAGCCGGCCCGGACGACGCCCGACGACCTCCAGCTCCCGCCCGGGTTCGAGAAGCTGCTCGGCCGCTGACCGACCGCCGCCCGCGGCCGCCGCGTCGTGTCCCGGGTGCGTCCCGCAGCCGCCTGGTCGCCAGGTGGCGCTAGGTTATGTCCGTGGCACCCGTCCGGTGCCTCCCGGGCCCGCGAACCGGGCCGACCGTCCTGACCGTCCTCACCCAGGAGCCGCATGTCCGCGCTGGAAGGCCCCACGCTGCACGTCCGCGGCCACGTCATCGTCGGCGACGACCGCGAGGTGGGCGACCTGTGGGTCAAGGACGGACGGATCAGTCTCACGCGGCCGTCCGCCCAGGGCACCAACATGGTGGAGCTCGAGGGCTGGGCCCTGCCCGGCCTCGTCGACGTGCACTGCCACGTCGGCCTGGGGGCGCAGGGCGCGGTCGACGCGGCGACGGCGCAGGACCAGGCCGTCACGGACCGGGACAGCGGCGTCCTCCTCGTGCGCGACGCCGGCTCGCCGCTCGACACGCGCTGGGTCCACGGGCGGCGCGACCTGCCGCGGCTCGTGCGGGCCGGGCGTCACCTCGCGCGTCCCAAGCGCTACCTGCGGCACTACGGGCTCGAGCTCGACGACGTCGCGCAGCTCCCCGAGGCCGTCCGCCGCGAGGCGCGCCAGGGCGACGGCTGGGTGAAGATCGTCGGTGACTGGATCGACCGCGACCTCGGGTCCGAGGGCGACCTGCGACCGCTGTGGCCCGACGACGTCCTCGCGGAGGCCGTCGCGGCTGCGCACGCCGAGGCCGCGCGCGTCACCGTGCACGCGTTCTCGGAGGAGGTGATCCCGTCGCTGCTCGCCGCCGGCGTCGACGGGATCGAGCACGGCACGGGGATCGACCCGGACCTGATGTACGAGATCTCCGAGCGGGGGATCGCCGTCACGCCGACGCTGCTGCAGGTCGGGCAGTTCGAGGCGATCGCCCGGCAGGCCGACGGGAAGTACCCGGTGTTCGCGGCGCGCATGCGACGGCTCCACGAGCGACGGTACGAGCAGGCCCGGGCGCTGTACGAGGCGGGCATCCAGATCCTCGTGGGGACCGACGCGGGCGGGACGATCGGGCACGGCCGCCTCGCGGACGAGTGCGCCGAGCTCGTGGCCGCCGGCATCCCCGACGCGGCGGTCGTCGCGGCGGCGAGCTGGCAGGGCCGGGAGTACCTCGGCTACACGTCGCTCGTCGAGGGCGCGTCGGCGGACTTCGTCGTGTACCCGCAGGACCCGCGCGAGGACGTCGGCGTCCTGCGCGCCCCGACCGCGGTCGTGCTGCGCGGCGAGATCGTCGCCCCGCACGCCGGCTGAGGGGTTCGCGCGCAGGTTGGTCCCGGCCGGTCCGGTCTGGCACAATGTCCCGGTACTCGGCGTGCCCCGGCCCCTCTCTCCGGCGCGTGCCGTGTCCTGAACCCCTTCCTCGTCCTGTCCCCACGGGACGGGTCCGGGTTCGCCCGAACCAGAACCAGGAGAGACCACCACTGTGGCCGTCAAGATTCGTCTGAAGCGTCTCGGCAAGATCCGTGCGCCGTACTACCGTGTCGTCGTCGCGGACTCGCGCACCAAGCGCGACGGTCGCGTGATCGAGGAGATCGGCAAGTACCACCCGACCGAGGAGCCCTCGTTCATCGAGATCACCTCGGACCGCGCCCAGTACTGGCTCGGCGTCGGCGCGCAGCCGACCGAGCAGGTGCTCGCGCTCCTCAAGATCACGGGCGACTGGCAGAAGTTCAAGGGCCTGCCCGGGGCCGAGGGCACGCTCAAGGTCAAGGGCGAGAAGGTCGACCCGGCCGCCGCGATCGAGGCCGCCGCCGCCGACGCGGAGAAGGTCAAGGCCAAGGCCGCCGAGAAGAAGGCCGAGGCTCCGGCCGAGGAGCCCGCCGACGCGGCCGACGAGGCCGCTGCCGACGAGCAGGCCTGATGATCGCCGAGGCGCTCGAGCACCTCGTGCGCGGCATCGTGGACAACCCGGACGACGTCCGGGTGAACGCGAAGACGCTGCGTCGCGGTGACCTGCTCGAGGTCCGGGTGCACCCGGACGACCTCGGCCGCGTGATCGGTCGTGGCGGGCGCACCGCCCGTGCCCTGCGCACGGTGATCGGCGCGCTCGCGACCGACGGGCCGGTCCGCGTCGACGTCGTGGACGTCGACCGCCGCTGAGGCCCGCACCATCGTGCCCCGTGAGGGGCCACGGGCTAGGCCCGGCCCGCCGACCGGCGGGCCGGGCCTTCCTGTACCCGCTGCGAGACCCGGTGCCGACCCGGCACCACCCCGACCAGGACCACCGGAGGAGTGACGACCATGGAGCTGACCGTCGCGCGCGTCGGCAAGGCGCACGGACTGCGTGGCGAGGTCGTGCTCGACCTGCGCACCGACGAGCCCGAGGAGCGCCTCGCGGTGGGTGAGCGCCTGGAGACGCGTCCCGCTGCGACGGGCCCGCTGACCGTGGCGACCGTGCGGGTGCACCAGGGGCGCTGGCTCGTCGGGTTCGAGGGGGTCCGCGACCGCACGGCCGCGGAAGCCCTCCGCGGCGTCGAGCTCGTCGTCGAGGTCGAGGCGTCCGACGAGGAGGACGCGTGGTACCCGCACGAGCTCGTCGGGCTCCGCGCGGAGGACCTAGACGGCCGGACGCTCGGACGCATCGACGGCCTCGAGCACCTGCCCGCGCACGACGTCCTCGTGCTCCGCGAGACGGGAGGGGCCCGCACGCTCGTCCCGTTCGTCCGGCAGATCGTCCCGCTCGTCGACGTGGCGGGCGGGCGGGTCGTGCTCGACCCGCCGGGTGGGCTGCTCGCGTCGGACGCAGACCGGCTCGAGGTCGCGGCGCCGGACGGCGCCGACACGTCGGGCTCCACCGCGAGCGAGACCGACGACCAGCACGACGGCGAGGCCTGACGTGCGGATCGACGTCGTCACGATCTTCCCCGACTACCTCGCCGCGCTCGACCTGTCGCTCGTCGGCAAGGCGCGCGCCGCGGGGATCCTCGACCTGCGCGTGCACGACCTGCGGGACTGGACGACCGACCGGCACCGCACCGTCGACGACACGCCGTTCGGCGGCGGGGCGGGCATGGTCATGCGGCCCGACGTGTGGGGCCGCGCGATCGACGACGTGGCGGGCCTCTCGGCGGGGACGCCGGACGCGGCGGGCGCGGTGCACCTGGTCGTGCCGACGCCGTCGGGCGAGACCTTCACGCAGCGCACGGCGGAGGCGCTCGCGACCGAGGAGCACCTCGTCGTCGCCTGCGGACGCTACGAGGGGATCGACGCGCGCGTCGCCGAGCACTACCGGTCGGCCGGGATGCGGGTCAGCGAGCTGTCGATCGGCGACTACGTCCTCAACGGGGGAGAGGTCGCCGCGCTCGTCATGGTCGAGGCGGTCGGGCGGCTGCTGCCGGGCGTCGTGGGCAACCCCGAGTCGCTGGTCGAGGAGTCGCACGGCGCCGCGGGCCTGCTCGAGTACCCCGTGTACACGAAGCCGCCCGCCTGGGGCGACCTCGAGGTGCCCGACGTGCTCCTGTCGGGTCATCACGCGCGGATCCATCGCTGGCGCCGCGACCAGGCCCTGCGCCGGACCGCCGCGCGACGGCCGGACATGGTGCGTGCGCTGGCCGTCGACGGGCTCGACCGGCACGACCTGGAGGTCCTCGCGGAGGTGGGGTGGGCCGTCGTCGACGGTCGCCTCGTGCCCGCCGCGCACGGCGCTCCCTGAGGTCGCGTCGACCCCGCGAGACGCCGGCTGCCGGCAGACCCTCCGGGTGTGGCAGAATGGTCGATCGGTGTGTGCCGCCCCGGAACCTCTGCCACAGGGGAGCCCGCGCCCGGATCCTCGGGCGGACTGGCACGACGGACGACGACCGCGAGGTGGTCGACCGTCCACGCGCAGCACGGCACACCCCAACCGACAGACGACGACGGCCCGGCGCGCCCGGGCCACGAGCACGCGTCCGACCTGTGGCGGACGAGGAGAAGCACATGCACACGCTGGACAGCGTCGACGCAGCATCGCTGCGCAGCGACGTCCCGGAGTTCCGCCCCGGCGACACGCTCAAGGTCAACGTCAAGGTCGTCGAGGGCACCCGCTCCCGCGTCCAGGCGTTCCAGGGCGTCGTGATCGCCCGTCAGGGCAGCGGGATCCGTGAGACGTTCACGGTCCGCAAGATCAGCTTCGGCGTGGGTGTCGAGCGCACGTTCCCCGTGCACTCGCCGTCCATCGACTCGGTCGAGGTCGTGACGCGCGGTGACGTGCGCCGCGCCAAGCTGTACTACCTGCGCGCGCTCCGCGGCAAGAAGGCGAAGATCAAGGAGAAGCGCGACACCGCGCCTGCTCGCTGATCGGCTGCCGGCAGGCCGTCGACGGACCGTCGACAGACGGCCGACACGTGCTGCCGCTCCGCTCGTCCGACGGCGGCCGTCCCCTCGGGACGGCCGCCGTCGTCGTCCCCGGACCCGCGGTCCGAGGGCCGGTCCGTTTCTCGGAAGTCGCCGGAAGGTGGCATTGTGAACGCGTGACCGACAGCGCCCCGCCCCGCGGCCCGCAGCCCGACGCCGGCACCGAGCGCGCGGCGCTCGGTCCCGAGGACGACGGGCCGGGCCCGCACGGCCAGCACCTCGCCGCCGACGGGGCGGGCGGCTCGTCGCGCGGCTCGCGCGAGCGCCCGGCCCGGAAGTCGTCGTTGCTGCGCGAGACGGCCATCATCGTGGTCAGCGCGCTCGTGCTGTCGCTGCTCATCAAGACGTTCCTCGTGCAGGCGTTCTTCATCCCGAGCGCGTCCATGGAGGACACGCTGGTCGAGGGCGACCGGGTGATGGTGTCCCGGCTCGTGCCGGGTGCGTTCGACGTGCACCGCGGAGACATCGTGGTGTTCAAGGACCCGGGCGGGTGGCTGCCGCCGCCGGTGCCGCAGGCCGAGAGCCCGGTGTCGGAGGCGCTGCGCGCGGCGCTGACCTTCGTCGGCCTGCTGCCGCAGGACACGGGCGAGCACCTCATCAAGCGGGTGATCGGCACGCCGGGCGACCACGTGGTGTGCTGCGACGCGGAGGGGCGCGTGAGCGTCAACGGCGTCTCGATCGACGAGACGTACATCAAGCCCGGCTCGATCCCCAGCCAGGACCCGTTCGACCGGACCGTGCCCGAGGACATGCTGTTCGTCATGGGCGACAACCGGCAGAACTCGGCGGACTCGCGCTACAACACGGGCAAGCCCGGCGGCGGGTTCGTGCCGATGGGCAACGTGGTCGGGACGGCGTTCGTCAAGGTCTGGCCGCTCTCCCACCTCGGCCTGCTGCGCAACCCCGGTGACGTGTTCGCCGACGTGCCCGAGGTGGAGCCGTGACGCTCGACGCCGTCGCGCCTCCCGCCGTTCCCGCGCCCGCCGCGGCGCCCGTCGCTCCGCCGCCGGCGGCACCCTCGCGCGGGCGCCGCGCGCCCGCGCGGCGTCGTCCGGACCTGCGCCAGGAGCGCGCGATGCTGCGCGACGGCGCCCGGCTCGTCGCCGGCATGGACGAGGTCGGCCGCGGCGCGCTCGCGGGCCCGGTCTCGGTGGGCGTCGTGGTCGTCGACCTCGCCACGAAGCCGTGCCCGCCCGGTCTCACCGACTCCAAGCTCCTCACCGCGGCCGCGCGCGAGGCCCTCGTGCCGCTCGCGCGCTCGTGGTCGGTCGCGTGGGCCGTGGGCCACGCCGGTCCGGCCGAGATCGACGCGCACGGCATCGTCGGTGCGTTGCGCCTCGCGGGCCGCCGCGCGCTCGCCCAGGTGCGCCGCACGGTCGGCGACGTCGACGCGGTCCTCCTGGACGGCAAGCACGACTGGCTCAGCCGCCCGTCGGCTGTCGACCTCTTCGAGGCGTTCGACCTCGACCCGCACGACGACGCGCGGATCGTCGACCCGCGCGTGCGCACGCTGGTCAAGGCCGACCTCCAGTGCGCCTCCGTCGCCGCGGCGAGCGTGCTCGCGAAGACCGAGCGCGACGGTCTCATGACCAGCCTCGCGCGGCAGTACCCGGCCTTCGGGTGGGACCAGAACAAGGGCTACGGCGCGGCGGCCCACGTCGAGGCGCTGCGCGAGCACGGCCCGACGCCGCAGCACCGCCGGTCCTGGCGCCTGCCCGAGCGCGGGGACGAGGGTCTCGGCGCCCCCGCGTACGGCGAGCCCGTGGACGTCCTCGAGCTCGACCCCGACGCCGGGCTGCCCACGAGCTGAGGCGGGCGCGGAGCGCTCGATGGTCCATGATGGAGGCGTGAGCGCCGAAGACCTCGAGAACTACGAGACCGAGATGGAGCTCGCGCTGTACCGCGAGTACCGCGACGTGGTGGGCCTGTTCTCGTACGTGGTGGAGACCGAACGCCGCTTCTACCTGGCGAACCAGGTGGACCTCCAGGTGCGTTCCGCCGCGGGCGAGGTGTACTTCGAGCTGCGGCTCGCGGACGCGTGGGTGTGGGACGTGTACCGGTCGGCGCGGTTCGTGAAGTCGGTCCGGGTGGTGACCTTCAAGGACGTCAACGTCGAGGAGCTCGCGAAGGCGGAGCTCCAGCTCTGACCACGGTCGTGGCCGTCCACACGGCCGTTTCCTGAGGGTCCCGTCCACAGGCGGTCGCGGATCGCTGGCGCCGCGTCCTCCCCGTCGCCCACGGTGGGCGGCGGAGGTGAGCCCCATGGGAGCGAAGGACGCCGTCGGGCGGTACGGGGAGAGGGTGGCCGCGGCCCACCTGGTCGAGGCCGGCTGGACCGTGCTCGACCGCAACTGGCGCGGGACGCGCGGCGAGCTCGACGTCGTCGCGCTGGACGGGGACGTGCTGGTCGCCGTCGAGGTGAAGACGCGTCGCGGCACCGGGTTCGGGCACCCTGCCCAGGCCGTGACGCCCGCGAAGCTCGGTCGCCTGCGCCGGCTCACGGGGGAGTGGCTCGCGACCCACGACGTGCGCGCACGGTCGGTCCGCATCGACGTCGTCGCGGTGCTCGTGGCGCGCGCGGGCGCGGCGCAGGTGGAGCACCTCGTCGGGGTGAGCGCCTGATGGGTCTGGGGACGACCCGCGCCGTCGCGCTCGTCGGGCTGTCGGGCCACGTCGTCGAGGTGCAGGCGCACCTGGCTGCCTCGGTGCCCGGCTTCGTGCTCGTCGGGCTCCCGGACGCGGCGCTCAGCGAGTCGCGCGACCGCGTGCGTGCGGCGGTCACCTCGTCGGGCATCCCGTGGCCCCAGCGCAAGGTCACGATCAACCTCTCGCCCGCGGCGCTCCCCAAGTCCGGCACGGGCTTCGACCTCGCGATCGCGGTCGCGCTGCTCGCGGGAGCCCAGGTCGTCCCGGCGCGCGCCGTGGAGGACGTCGTGCACCTCGGGGAGCTCGGCCTGGACGGCCGCCTGCAGCCCGTGCGCGGCGTCCTGCCCGCGGTGGCTGCGGCCGTCGCCGCCGGGTTCCCCGACGTCGTCGTGCCCGCGGCGGACGCCGAGGAGGCCCGGCTGGTGCCGGGAGCGCACGTCGTGGGGGCCACGACCCTCGCCGACGTCGCCCGGTTCCACGGGGCGTCGCTCGACGACCCGGGCGGTGCCGCGCCACCGGTCGTGGTGCCCCGCCCGGCCGCCGCGCGGCCGCAGCCGGGCGACCTCGCGGACGTCGTCGGGCAGCACGAGGCTCGGCACGCGCTCGAGGTCGCCGCGGCGGGCGGGCACCACCTGCTGCTGGTCGGTGCGCCGGGCGCGGGCAAGACGATGCTCGCGTCACGGCTGCCCGGGATCCTGCCCGACCTCACGGAGGGAGAGGCCGTCGAGGTGACCGCCGTCCACTCGGTGGCCGGGGTGTTCGACCCGGGCTCCGGGCTCGTCCGCCGCCCGCCGTACGAGGACCCCCACCACACGGCCACCCCGGCGGCGATCGTCGGGGGCGGCAGCGGCCTGCCCCGGCCCGGTGCCGCGTCGCGCGCGCACCGCGGGGTCCTCTTCCTGGACGAGGCACCGGAGTTCGGGGCGCGCGTGCTGCAGACCCTGCGGCAGCCGCTCGAGCACGGCGAGCTCGTGATCCACCGGGCCGGGGGGACGGCGCGCTACCCCGCGCGCTTCCAGCTCGTCCTGGCGGCGAACCCGTGCCCGTGCGGCAAGGGCGTCGGGAAGGGGCTCGAGTGCACGTGCTCGCCCGTCGCGCAGCGCCGCTACTTCGGCCGGCTCTCCGGTCCGCTGCTCGACCGGGTCGACGTCCAGGTCGAGGTCCGTCCCGTCACCCGGGTCGAGCGCGCGGACGCCGGGCAGCCGGAGCCGAGCGCGGCGGTCGCACGACGGGTCGCCGCCGCCCGGGAGACGGCGTCAGCGCGCCTGGCCGGGACGCCGTGGCGGACGAACGCCGAGGTGCCCGGCACGTGGCTGCGCGACCGGCTGGGGCCCGACCCCGGCCTGCTGACGGACGTCGACGCCGCGCTCGACCGCGGCACGCTGAGCCTGCGCGGCGCGGACCGTGTGCTGCGCCTCGCCTGGACGGTCGCCGACCTCGCCGGGCACGCCGCACCCACGCGCGCCGACGTCGGGGCCGGGCTCGCGCTCCGGACGCGGGGCTACCGTGGCTGAGCGCCGCGTGCACCCGACCGCACCCGTGCGCCCGGTCTTCGACGTCGCCGACGACCGGCTCGCGCGGGCGGCGTGGTCGCGCCTGGCGGAGCCCGGGGACGAGGTCGCGGTCGCGCTCGTCGAGCAGCTCGGGGCCCCGGGCGCGCTGGCCTGGCTCGTCGAGGCGGTGAACGACCCGGCGCAGGCCCGCCGCGAGTTCGTCCGGCTCGCGGAGGTCGCCGACGACGGCGGGTCGGGGCTGGGGCCGCTGCTCGGAGGGGCCGGGCCGGGCACCGCGGCAGCCGGCGACGACCGGCCCGCGCCCGGTCGCGACCCGCGGAGCGGGCCCGTCGCGCGGCTCCTGCGCGCCGTCGCGCGCTGGGCACCGCGGCTGGAGGGCCTCGACCCACGCCGCGAGCTCCACGTGCTCGACCGGCTCGACGGCTCCCTCGTCGTCCCGGGCGACCCGGGCTGGCCGACGCCCCTCGACGACCTGGGTCCGGGCCGTCCGCTCGCGCTCTGGGTCCGTGGCTCGGACGGCCTGGCGGCGCTGGCGGCGCGATCCGTCGCGGTCGTCGGGGCACGCGCGTGCACGGACTACGGGCGCCACGTGACCGGGGAGATCGCGTCCGGTCTCGCGGCGCGCGGGTTCACGGTCGTCTCGGGCGGTGCCTACGGCATCGACGCCGCGGCCCACCGCGCGGCGCTCGTGTCCGGCGGCCCGACGGTCGCGTTCCTCGCGGGCGGGGTGGACCGGCTGTACCCCGTCGGCAACACGGAGCTCCTCCGGGCCGTCGTCGGGACCGGGGGTGCCGTCGTGTCGGAGGTGCCGCCGGGATCCGTGCCCAGCCGGGTCCGCTTCCTGCTGCGCAACCGGCTCATCGCGGCGTTCGCGGGCGCGACCGTGGTCGTGGAGGCGGCCTGGCGCTCGGGATCGCTCAGCACGGCGGTCCGGGCCGCCGAGCTCTCGCGGCCCGTCGGCGCCGTCCCCGGACCCGTGACCTCGATGGCGTCGACCGGCTGCCACCGGCTCCTGCGCGACGGTGCCGCCGTGTGCGTCACCGACGCCGACGAGGTGGCGGAGCTGGCCGGAGCGCTGGCACGGGACGCGGCGCCGGGAGCACCGGCCGCGGGGACGCGCAGGGCGCCCCGCGACGCCGTGTACGACGGGCTCGACGCCGTCGAGACCCGGACGTGGGACGCCCTGCCGCTGCGGTCAGGGGTGCCGACGGACGCCGTCGCGCGGTCGGCGGGGCTCGCCGTCCCCGAGACCGTCGGTGCCCTCGGCCGGCTCGAGATCCGCGGCCTGGCCGAGCGGACGTCCGGCGGGTGGCGGCGCGTGCGCGCGAGCTGACCCCGGAGAGCACACCGGACGGCGCGTCTCCGGAAGGGCACCCGGACGGAGCGCCTCCGCGAGGCGCGCAGGCGCACGCGCCAGACTGGTCGCGTGACCCCGTCCGACCTCCCCGACGACCCGGCGGCCGAGCAGGGCGCCGACCGGGCGCCCGCGTCGGCCGACGCGCTGCCGGCGGCCCTGCGCGCGGCGCTCGCGGACTTCGCCGTGCACCTCGAGCTCGCCCAGGGCTCGTCCGCGCACACGGTGCGCGCGTACACGGGCGACGTCGAGGCGCTGCTGGGTCATGCGGCACGCCACGGCGCGGCGTCGCCGAGCGACGTCGACCTCGCCGCCCTGCGCGCATGGCTGACGGAGCAGTCGGAACGCGGGCTCGCCCGCGCGACGCTCGCGCGCCGGGGCGCCGCCGCGCGGGCGTTCTTCGACTGGGCGCGGCGGACCGGTCGCGTCGCGGCGGACCCGGCGGCACGGCTCGCGAGCCCGCGCGTCCCGCGCACCCTGCCGACCGTGCTCACGGCCGACGCGGCCGGTCGCATGCTCGACTGCGCGCGGGAGGCGGCCGCGTCGGGCGAGCCGGCCCGGCTGCGCGAGTGGGCCGCCGCGGAGCTCCTCTACGGGGCCGGCATCCGCGTGGGCGAGCTCGCGGGGATCGACGTGGACGACGTGGACCTGTCGCAGCGAGTCGTCCGGGTGCTCGGCAAGGGCGACAAGGAGCGCGTCGTCCCGTTCGGCGTCCCGGCGGCGCGGGCCGTGACCCGCTGGCTGGACGCGGGTCGGCCGGCGCTCGTGACGGAGCGGTCGGGTGCGGCGCTCCTCGTCGGGGACCGGGGCGGTCGGTGGGGGCAGCGACAGGTGCGCGACGCGGTGCACCGGCTCGCGCAGGCGGCCGGGGTCGACGACGTCGCTCCGCACGACCTGCGGCACAGCGCCGCGACGCACCTCCTCGCGGGCGGCTCGGACCTGCGCAGCGTCCAGGAGATCCTCGGGCACTCCTCGCTCGCGACGACGCAGCGCTACACCCACGTGACGGCCGAGCGGCTCCGCAGCTCGTTCGAGCAGGCCTTCCCGCGCGCCTGAGGCTCCGGGCGCGCAGGTCTTCCGGTCACGGCTCCCCGAGCGGGAGGAGCACGATCGGCGGCCGCTCGCCGAGCAGCGCGAGCGGGTCGACGTAGCGCTCGCCCCGCCGCACGCCCCAGTGCACGCAGGTGGCCGCGCAGTGGCTCGCGATGGCCCCGCCGCCTCCCGGTCCTTGCACGGTCCCGAGGACGCTCCCTGCGGCGACGCGCGTCCCCCGCGGTGCCACGGCGGTGACCGGCTCGAGCGACGTGCGCAGGCCGTCGTCGTGCGTGACGACCACCACGTCGCGGCCCGCGACCGGGCCGGCGAACGTGACGACCCCGGGTGCGGGGGCGAGGACGGTCTCCCCGGCGGCGGCGGCGAGGTCGACGCCCCGGTGGCCGGGCAGCCAGTCGTGCGGCGGAGGGTCGAACGGCGCGAGCACGCCGAGCGCGCCCGGAGCGCGGTCGAGCGGCGGCACCCACCCGGGGGAGGGGGCGGAGGCGGCGACCAGGAGCCCGCCCGGCGCCGCGGTCGCCCCCGGGACCAGGACGAGCAGGAGCGCGGTCAGCGCGAGGGCGACCGCACGTCGTCGGACGGTCGCAGGGGTACGGTCGAGAGCCATCGCGCCAGGGTGCCCGACGCGGGCCGTGGCCGGGCGGCGGGAGCCGGCGGCCTGTGGACGGCGGGTCGCGACGGCGCCCGGGACCGGCGGCTGTGGTCGGCCCTGCCGTCGGGTAGACTTGCCGCTGCGACCGGCGCGTTCGCCGTGCCCGGCCCGAGGTGATCACCTCGGCCGAGGACGGAGCCGGTCGACTTCGCGCGTCACGTCCTCGCCCATCCTCCCGGCTCCGCCGGACCGGGCGGGGCCGCGTCCGGCGTCGGTCCTGCCCGCACCTGCTCGAACGGTGCGTCGCAGGCGTCGGCACGGGTGACGCCAGGGGTGCGACCACCAGGGTCGTCACCGACAACCGCACCGCGGTCCGTCCCACGGGAGGGGCCGCCAGAAGCGTGCGCGCACCGGGTGGATCCCGGGCCGCACGGCGAAAGGACGTGTCATGGCCGTCGTGACCATGCGCCAGCTCCTCGAGAGCGGTGTCCACTTCGGGCACCAGACCCGCCGTTGGAACCCGAAGATGAAGCGCTTCATCTTCACGGAGCGCAACGGCATCTACATCGTCGACCTCCAGCAGTCGCTGTCGTACATCGACCGCGCGTACGAGTTCGTCAAGGAGACCGTCGCGCACGGCGGCTCCATCCTCTTCGTCGGCACCAAGAAGCAGGCCCAGGAGCCCGTGGCCGAGCAGGCCGCGCGCGTCGGGATGCCCTACGTGAACCACCGCTGGCTCGGCGGCATGCTCACCAACTTCACCACGGTGCACAAGCGTCTCCAGCGCCTCAAGGAGCTCGAGGAGATCGACTTCGACGACGTCGCCGGCTCGTCGCTCACCAAGAAGGAGCTCCTCGTCCTGCGTCGCGAGAAGGACAAGCTCGCCCGCACGCTCGGCGGCATCCGCGACATGGCGAAGGTCCCTTCCGCCGTGTGGATCGTCGACACGAACAAGGAGCACCTCGCGGTCGACGAGGCGCGCAAGCTCCACATCCCGATCGTCGCGATCCTGGACACCAACTGCGACCCCGACGTCGTGGACTACAAGATCCCGGGCAACGACGACGCGATCCGCTCCGTGACGCTGCTCACGCGCGTCATCGCGGACGCGGTCGCCGAGGGTCTGCTCCAGCGCCACTCCGGCCGTTCCGGTGCCGAGGCCGAGGCGGGCGCCGAGGCCGAGCCGCTGGCCGAGTGGGAGCGCGAGCTCCTCGCCGGTGCCGAGAAGCAGCTCGCGGCCGACGAGACCGCCGCCGAGGCGAACGTCGAGGCCGCCGCGGCCGAGGAGGTCGCCGAGGCCGCTGCCGAGGTCGCCGCCGAGGAGCCGGGCGACGCCGCTGCCGAGGTCGTGGCCGAGGCTGCTGCCGAGGTCGCCGCCGTCGCCGACGCGGAGGCCGTGGTCGCCGACGCCGAGGCCGACGAGACCAAGTGACGTCCCGGGGGGGGGGGGGGGGGGGGGGGGGGGGGGGGGAGTGGGTGGTCGCGTCGTTCCCCCCCCCCCCACCCCGTGCCGTCCCACCGGCGCACCGGGCACCGGCACGGTGCCCCAGCACGTACCCGTGACGAAGAACCCGTGACGAACCACGAGTGAGGAACCACCATGGCGAACTACACCGCCGCTGACATCAAGGCCCTGCGCGAGCGCACCGGCGCCGGCATGCTCGACGTCAAGAAGGCTCTGGACGAGGCGGACGGCGACGCGGAGAAGGCGCTCGAGATCATCCGCGTCAAGGGTCTGAAGGGCGTCGCCAAGCGCGAGGGCCGCTCGACCTCCGAGGGCCTCATCGCCGTCGACATCCGCGACACCGAGGGTGGCCAGGTCGCGACGCTCATCGAGCTCAACTCCGAGACGGACTTCGTCGCCAAGAACGACACGTTCATCTCGCTCGCGGACCGCGTCCTCAAGGCTGCCGCCGAGGCCGGCGCGCGCGACGCCGACGCGGCCCTCGCCGCGGACTCGGACGGCGAGACCGTCCAGGAGGTCATCGACAACCAGGCCGCGACGCTCGGCGAGAAGATCGTCCTGCGCCGCGTGACCCGCGTCGCCGGCGAGCGCGTCACGGCGTACCTGCACCGCACGGCGCGTGACCTGCCGCCGTCGATCGGCGTCGTCGTCGCCACGGACGCCGCGGGCGAGGCCGTCGCGAAGGACGTCGCGCAGCACGTCGCCGCGATGTCCCCGACGTACCTGTCGCGCGACGAGGTCCCGGCCGAGACGGTCGAGAACGAGCGCCGCATCGCCGAGGAGACCTCGCGCAACGAGGGCAAGCCCGAGGCCGCGCTGCCGAAGATCGTCGAGGGTCGTCTCAACGGCTACTTCAAGGACGTCGTCCTCGTCGACCAGCCGCTCGCGAAGGACCCGAAGAAGACGGTCGGCCAGGTCGTCTCCGAGGTCGGTGGCACCATCACCGAGTTCGTGCGGTACCGCGTCGGCGCCTGACGCCCCCGTCGGCCCGGTCCCGCCGCCCCCCGAGGCGGCGGGACCGGGCCGACCGCGCACCCGGCTCCGGGCGCGCGACGACCGGCGTCGTGCCGCACCATCGGGTGGGACGACGGCGGAGCAGGACCACCCCCCCACCCCACCGGGCCAGGACGAAGGACAGGTGTCGACAGTGACGGCAGGCGAGCAGACCACGCCCCGCGAGGGTTCCGAGCACCGGCGGGTGCTCCTCAAGCTGTCGGGCGAGACGTTCGGCGGCGGGCAGATCGGTCTGGCGCCCGACGTCGTCCAGCGCGTCGCCCAGGAGATCGCGGACGCGGTCGCCCAGGGCGTGCAGGTCGCCATCGTCGTCGGCGGCGGGAACTTCTTCCGCGGCGCCGAGCTCTCCCAGCGCGGGCTCGACCGCGCGCGTGCCGACTACATGGGCATGCTCGGCACCGTCATGAACTGCCTCGCGCTCCAGGACTTCCTCGAGCAGGCGGGGGTGAAGACGCGCGTGCAGACCGCCATCACGATGGGCCAGGTCGCCGAGCCGTACATCCCGCTGCGGGCGATCCGCCACCTCGAGAAGGGCCGCGTCGTCATCTTCGGCGCCGGCGCCGGCATGCCCTACTTCTCCACCGACACGGTCTCCGTGCAGCGCGCCCTCGAGACGCACTGCCAGGAGGTCCTCATGGGCAAGAACGGCGTGGACGGCGTCTACACCGCCGACCCGCGCAAGGACCCGTCGGCGACGAAGCTCGACCACCTCACGTACACCGACGCGCTCGTCAACGACCTCGGGGTCATGGACGCGACGGCGCTGAGCCTGTGCCGGGACAACGACGTGCGGATGCGCGTCTTCGGCATGAGCGAGCCGGGGAACGTCACGCGTGCCCTGGTCGGCGAGAATATTGGCACACTGGTCACGACCGACTGACGACGGACACCGCACGACCCCACCGACGAACGACGAAGGAGCACTGGTGATCGACGAGACCCTCCTCGAGGCCGAGGAGAAGATGGACAAGGCCGTCGAGGTGGCCAAGGAGGACTTCGCCGCGATCCGCACGGGCCGTGCGAACGCCGCGATGTTCAACAAGATCACGGTCGACTACTACGGCGCGTCGACGCCGCTGCAGCAGCTCGCGTCGTTCACGGTGACCGAGGCGCGCACGATCCTCGTCTCCCCGTTCGACAAGAGCTCGATCACGGCGGTCGAGAAGTCGCTACGCGACTCCGACCTCGGCGTGAACCCCTCCAACGACGGCAACGTCATCCGGGTCGTGCTGCCCGCCCTCACGGAGGAGCGCCGCCGTGACTTCGTGAAGCTCGCCAAGGCGAAGGCCGAGGACTCGCGCGTCGCGATCCGCAACGTGCGCCGTCGCGCCAAGGAGGAGCTGGACCGCATCGCGCGCGACGGCGAGGCCGGCGAGGACGAGGTCGGGCGCGCCGAGAAGGAGCTCGAGGCCCTCACCAAGGCGCACGTGGACCAGGTGGACGCGCTCCTCGCGGGCAAGGAGAGCGAGCTGCTCGAGGTCTGAGCACCTCGTCCGGCGAGCTCTTCCACGCACCGATGACCGACACCTCCTCGACGGCCGCCGGCGACAGCACCTCCGCGGCGCGCGCTCCCCAGGCGGGCCGCAACCTCCCCGTGGCGATCGCGGTGGGCCTCGGCCTGCTCGCGCTCGTCGCGGCGAGCCTCGCCTTCCGGCCCGAGTTCTTCGTGCTGCTCGCGACCGTGGCGGTCGGCGCCGCGCTGTGGGAGCTCGCCCAGGCGTTCAAGCGCCGCGAGCTGCACCTCCCGCTCCTCCCGCTCCTCGTGGGCACGGTCGGCATCCTCGTGTCCTCGTACTACTCGGGGCCCGAGGCCCTGCTCGTCTCCTTCATGCTCACGGTCGCGGGCGCGGTCGTGTGGCGGGTCATCGACGGGTCGGGGACGGCGGCGGTGCGCGACGCCGCGGCGGCCACGTTCGCGGCGGCGTACCTGCCGTTCATGGCGGGCTTCGTGATGCTCATGCTGGCCGCTCCCGACGGGCGCGTGCGGGTCCTGATCTTCATCCTGCTCGCCGTCGCGAACGACGTCGGCGGGTACGTCGCCGGCGTCCTGTTCGGGCGCCACCCGCTGGCCCCCTCCGTGAGCCCCAAGAAGTCCTGGGAGGGGCTGGCGGGCTCGTTCGTGCTCGCGACGGCGGTCGGCGTGGTCGGGGCCGTGGTGGGCCTCGGGGCGAGCCCGCTCGTGGGCGTCGCGCTGGGCATCCTCGCCCCGCTCACGGCGACGGTCGGCGACCTCGCCGAGTCGATGATCAAGCGCGACCTAGAATTGAAGGACATGGGGTCGCTCCTGCCCGGTCACGGAGGCATCCTGGACCGGCTCGACTCCATGCTCCTCACCGCCCCGTTCGTGTACGTGCTCCTCGCGCTGGCCGTCTGACAGCCGTCCGACAGCCCGCTCGCACCGCGGTGCGAACCGTCCGCACGACCCCCCACGCTTGGACCTCCTCATGACCGTCCGTTCCGTCCGCCCGTCCGCGGAGTCGAAGCCGCTCCCGCTCGTCATGACCGCGCCCCGGCGCGGCAAGCCGCCGCGCCACTTCGCCGACCTCGCGCCCGAGGAGGTGCGCGACGTCGTCGTCGAGCTCGGGGAGAAGCCGTTCCGCGCCAAGCAGCTCGCGACGCACTACTACGCGCACCTCACGCGCGACCCCGAGGCGATGACGGACCTGCCGAAGGCGACGCGCGACGTGCTCACGGACGCGCTCTTCCCGCCGCTGCTCACCGCGGCGCGCCGGATGGAGGCCGACGGCGGGACGACCGTCAAGACGCTGTGGCACCTTTTCGACGGCGCCAAAGTCGAGTCGGTGCTCATGCGGTACCCGCAGCGCTCCACGCTGTGCGTGTCGAGCCAGGCGGGCTGCGGCATGGCGTGCCCGTTCTGCGCGACGGGGCAGCTCGGCCTCACGCGCAACCTCTCCGTCGCCGAGATCGTCGAGCAGGTGCGCTCCGCCGCCCGGTCGCTCGCGGACGGGGAGATCCCCGGCGGCCCGACCCGGCTCAACAACCTCGTGTTCATGGGCATGGGGGAGCCGCTCGCCAACTACAAGGCCGTCATGGGCACGGTCCGACGCCTCGTGGCGCCGGCCCCGGACGGGCTCGGCATGTCGGCGCGCAACATCACGGTGTCGACGGTCGGCCTCGTCCCGGCGATGCGCAAGCTCGCCGACGAGGGCATCCCGGTGACGCTCGCGCTGTCGCTGCACGCCCCCGACGACGACCTGCGCAGCGAGCTCGTGCCGATCAACACGCGGTGGAGCGTCGACGAGACGCTCGACGCGGCGCGGCACTACTTCGAGGTCACCGGACGGCGCGTGAGCATCGAGTACGCGCTCATCAAGGACATGAACGACCACGCGTGGCGTGCCGACCTGCTCGGCGAGAAGCTCAACGCCCGGGGTCGCGGCTGGGTGCACGTCAACCCGATCCCGCTCAACCCGACGCCCGGCTCGATCTGGACGGCCAGCGACCCTGCCGTCGAGGCGGAGTTCGTGGCACGATTGCGCGGTCACGGGATCCCGACGACGATCCGTGACACCCGCGGCAGCGACATCGACGGTGCCTGCGGGCAGCTCGCGGCAGAGGAGGACGAGTGAGTTCGCTGTTCACCACGGTCGGCAAGACCCGGAACGGGTACGACCCCGAGGAGGTCGACGACTTCTTCGAGCACGCCCGCGACGTGTACGAGGGCCGGGTGCAGGAGCGGCTGACCAGCACCGAGATCCAGGCCTCGGTCTTCGACCTGGTCCGTGGGGGATACGACACGCACGAGGTCGACGCGGCGCTGGACCGCCTCGAGGGTGCGTTCATCGCGCGCCAGCGCGCCGAGTACGTCGCCGCCCACGGCCAGCAGGCCTGGATGAACGCGCTCGCCGAGCGCGCCCGGTCGCTCTACGGCCGCCTGGGCCGCCCGGACGGTGAGAAGTTCGCGCTCGCGGAGCGCGGCAAGCCCGCGTACGACATCGACGACGTGGACGACCTGTGCGACCGGCTCGTCGCCTACTTCGACCGTCAGGTGCCGATCACCGCGGCGGAGATCCGCTCCGCGACGTTCGGCCGTGCGCGGGGTCGCGACGGGTACGCGGAGGGTCCGGTCGACGCGTTCTTCGCCCGCGCCATCGAGGTCCTGCTCGGCGTCGAGTGACGACGCCCCAGGACCCGGCGCGCGTGAGCCTCGATCCGCGGACGTCCGCGAACCCGCTGGTGCGCCGCGCCGCCTCGTGGCTGAGGGCGGCCAACGACCGGCACCCGTGGAACCACAACGAGCACTTCCACGGCTGGGTCGTGCGCCGGGTGCCGCGCGGCGCCCGGGTCGTGCTCGACGTGGGCTGCGGGGCCGGCGTGCTGCTCGGCCGGCTGCGCCGCCGGGCTCCCGAGGTCCACGGGATCGACGCCGACGCGGGCATGGTCGCCCAGGCTCGGGCGCGCCTCGCCGCCGACCCCGCCGTCACCGTCCGGCAGCTCGGGTTCGACGACGTCCGCTCGCCCGACGACGTCCGCTCACCCGGCGAGCCCGGTCCTCCGGGACGCCCCACCGGCCCGGACGCCCGGGTGGGCGGGGGCTACGACGCGGTGACGATGGTCGCGGTGCTGCACCATCTCGACCTCGACGACGGACTCGCGCACGCCCGCAGCCTCCTCGCCCCGGGCGGGCGGCTGCTCGTCGTCGGCCTCGCGCGCGTGGTGTCGGCGCGCGACCTCGCGGTCGACGTCCCGTCGGCGCTCCTCAACCCCCTCGTGGGCCTCGTCAAGCACCCGCGCCGAGCCCGGCCCGGGGATCCCGGGACGGACGCCCCGGGCATGCCGGTCCGGGACCCGCGGCACACCGTCGACGAGATCGCGCGCACGGCCCGGGCGCACCTGCCCGGGGTGCGCGTGCGCCGTCGGCTCTTCTTCCGGTACACGCTCGAGTGGACGGCCCCGCGCTGACGCGTCGGGACGCGCCGTGCGCACGCACCGCCCGCGGCCTGGGAGGATGGGAACCATGCCCGACGGACCCGCCCCCGCCCTCCGCACCGTGACGCTCCTCGGCTCGACCGGGTCGATCGGCACGCAGGCGATCGACGTCGTCCAGGCCCACCCCGACCGGTTCCGCGTCGACGCGCTCTCGGCGGGCGGCGGAGACGTGGAGCTGCTCGCGCGCCAGGCCGCGACGCTGGGCGTGCGCGCGGTCGGCGTCGCCGACGCGTCGCGCGCCACGGCGCTGGGCGAGGCGCTGGCGCGCGCCTTCGCCGGACGCGCGGACGTCCCCGAGGTGCTCGCCGGGCCCGACGCCGCCGCTGCGCTCGCCGCCCGGGGGAGCGACGTCGTCCTCAACGGCGTCACGGGTTCCGTCGGGCTCGGCCCGACGCTCGCCGCGCTGCGCGCCGGGTCCACGCTGGCCCTCGCGAACAAGGAGTCGCTCGTCGCCGGGGGTGCCCTGGTGCGCGCGGCGCAGCAGCACTCCGACCAGATCGTGCCCGTCGACTCCGAGCACTCGGCCATCGCGCAGTGCCTGCGGTCCGGGACGCGGGCCGAGGTGCGCCGGCTGATCGTGACCGCCTCCGGCGGGCCCTTCCGCGGGTGGGACGCGGACGCGGTCAAGGCGGCGACGGTCGAGCAGGCGCTCGCGCACCCCACGTGGGCCATGGGTCCGGTCGTCACCGTGAACTCCGCGAGCCTCATGAACAAGGGCCTCGAGCTCATCGAGGCGCACCTGCTGTTCGACGTCCCCGCCGACGACATCACGGTCGTCGTCCACCCGCAGTCCGTGGTGCACTCGATGGTCGAGTTCGTCGACGGCTCGACGATCGCGCAGGCGTCGCCCCCGGACATGCGCCTGCCCATCGCGCTCGGGCTGTCGTGGCCCGAGCGGCTCGACCCCGTGACCCCGCCGTGCGACTGGACGGCCGCGACGTCGTGGACGTTCGAGCCCCTCGACGACGCCGCGTTCCCCGCGGTGAGCCTCGCGCGCGCCGCCGTCGCGGCGAGCGCGACCCACCCGGCGGTCTACAACGCCGCCAACGAGGAGGCCGTCGCGGCCTTCCTCAGCGGACGCGCAGGTTTCGGTGACATCGTGACGACCGTCGAGCGTGTGCTCGCGGCGCACGACGGAACCTCCGCGGACGCCGTGACGTTGGACGACGTGGCGGAGGCCGAGGCCTGGGCGCGCGCCCGCGCGCGCGAGATCCTGGACCGCCGGTGACGAGCAAGCGTCCGGTCGCGTCGAGCGCCCGGGCCGAGAAGGAGCAGAGGGACAGATGGCGACGCTGATCGGCATCCTCGTGATCGTGGTCGGGATCGTCGTCTCGATCGCGCTGCACGAGGTCGGGCACATGGTGCCCGCCAAGAGGTTCGGCGTCCGCGTGAGCCAGTACATGGTCGGGTTCGGCCCGACCCTGTGGTCGCGCACCCGGGGCGAGACCGAGTACGGGTTCAAGGCGATCCCGCTCGGCGGCTACGTCCGCCTCGTCGGCATGTACCCGCCCGCGCCCGCCGGTGCGCGCCCGCGGGGGAACGGCTTCTTCTCGCAGGTCGTCGCCGACGCCCGCGACGCGAGCACCGAGGAGATCCGGCCCGGCGAGGAGCACCGGGCCTTCTACAACCTCTCCGCCCCCAAGAAGGTCGTCGTCATGCTCGGCGGCCCCTTCATGAACCTCCTCATCGCGTTCGTGCTCATGGCGATCGTGTGCGTCGGCATCGGCCTGCCCGCCGTCACGACGACGGTCGGGTCCGTGTCCGCGTGCGTCCCGTCGGTCGTCGCGACCGAGCAGGAGGAGTGCGCGGCCACGGCCGACCCGTCGCCGGCGGCCGCCGCCGGACTGGAGCCGGGCGACACCGTGGTGTCGTTCGACGGCACGGAGGTCACCTCCTGGGACCAGCTCTCGGGGATGATCCGCGGCTCCGCCGGACAGGCGACGCCCGTCGTCGTCGAGCGCGACGGCGAGCAGGTCGACCTCACCATCACGCCGGTCGACGTGGAGCGCCAGGTCGTCGCCGAGGACGGGACGCCCGTCGTGGACGAGTCCGGCGACCCGGTGACCGAGCCCGCCGGCTTCGTCGGCTTCACCCCGACGGTGGAGCGGCAGCCCACGGGGATCGGCGTCGCGGCCGAGGCCACGTGGCAGCAGGTGAGCGGCACGGCGGGGATCATCGTCACCCTGCCCGTGAAGGTCTACGAGGCCGCCCAGGCCGCGTTCACCGACGCGCCCCGCGGTCAGGACTCCGTGATGAGCGTCGTCGGCGTCGGCCGTGTCGCGGTGGACGTGGCAGGTGCCGAGAGCCCGGTCCTCGACCGCGTCGTCACGATGCTCATGCTGCTCGCCGCGCTCAACGTGGCCCTGTTCGTCTTCAACCTCATCCCGCTGCTGCCGCTCGACGGCGGGCACGTCGTCAACGCCCTCTACGAGGGGGCCAAGCGCACGGTCGCCCGGGTCCGCGGCCTCCCGCGCCCCGGCCCGGCGGACCTCGCCCGCATGATGCCCGTCGCGTACGTCATGTTCGTCGTCCTCGTCGGCGTCGGCGCCCTCCTCATCCTCGCCGACATCATCGACCCCGTCCGCCTGACCTGAGCGCACGGACGGGCCCGGGACCACGCCTCTGCGGGTCCCGGGCCCGTCCTCTTGCGCGACGTCTTGCTGACCGCTACGCCGGAGCCGCGCTACGCCTGGAACACCGGCGCGAGGCGCTCCCACGCGTCGGTGCGGACGTACACGGGGATGACGTCGCGCGGCACCGGACGGGTGACGACCTGGCCCGGGCCGCGTCGCTCACCCGTGGCGGGTCGCCCCGTCCACGCGTCCACCCAGTCGCCGGCCGGGAGATACGTGCTCCACGACGTGGCTCCCTCCTGCGTCACCGGGTGCACGAGGAGGTCGTCCCCGAGCTGGAACTCGTCCGCGTGCGCCCACACGTTCTCGTCGTGCGCGTGGTCGACGAACAGGCCGCGCATGAGCGGCGCGCCCGTGGCGATCGAGCGGCGCGCCTGCTCGGCGACGTAGGGCACGAGCCGCTCGCGGAGCTGGGCGTAGGCGCGGAACACGTCGACGACCTCCGGGTCGTCGTTCGTCTCCGCGACGTACCACGGTGTGCGGTCGCGCAGCGGCCGCCGGTGGTGGTTGAACTCGGAGTGGTACTGCATGACGGGGGTGAACGTCGCGGCCGCGACGCCGCGCAGGTACAGCTCGGAGCCCGGCACGGGGCCGGAGAACCCGGCGAGGTCCCAGCCCCAGTAGACGATGCCGCACGCCGAGGCGGTGATGCCCGCGGTCATGGACCAGCGGAACGCCTCCCACGTGGAGTTCTCGTCGCCCGCCCAGTGCAGGCCGTGCGCCTGCGAGCCGGTGAACCCGGCGCGGGAGAACGTCACGGGTGCCTTGCCGTTCTTGCGCAGCAGGTCGCCGAACGCGCGCGCGTAGTGGACGGGGTACATGTTGTTGCCCTCGTCGCCGCGGCGCCCGTCGCCGTATCGGAGCTCGTCGCCCCAGGCGTGCTCGCCGCCATCGGTCTTGAAGCCGTCGACGTCGAGCTCGCCGACGAGGTACTGCCGCCGCGCGGTCCACCACTCGCGGCCCTCGGGAGTCGACAGGTCGGCCATGAGGGACTGCGGGAACCACCACCCGCGGTTGTGGTACGCGCTGCCGTCGGCCTCGCGGACGGCGTGCCCGGCCGCGACCATGGCACGGCCGTCGGCGAGGACCTGCGCGTCGTGCGGCACGTCGGGGCCGAGGTCGTGCTCGGTCTTGAGGAGCGGGATCTGCCACAGGACGACCTTGACGCCGCGCGCGTGAAGCTCGTCGATCATGCCCTGAGGGTCGGGCCACGCGCCGTCGGCCGGGTAGGTGAAGTCGTCCGCGGAGTGTGGTGCGCCGTCGGCATGGACCGCGTACCGGGCGTCGCGGAAGATCGTGATGCCCTCCTCGTCGCTCCACGCTTCGATGACGACCACGCCCACGGGGATGTCGAGATCACGGTGCGCGTCCATCTGGCTCATGACGAGCTGCTGGGTGTTCCACTCGTTGCCGGAGGCCCACAGACGCAGGACCCACTCAGGGAGCTCCTCGGCGCGACCGACCTCGTCGCCGAACGCCTTGAGGACCGCGGTCGGGTCGCCCTCGTAGACGCCGACGTCGAGCGCCGCGTCGTCCCCGAGCGCGGCCTCGATCACGAGACGATCGGGCGCCGTGGCGGCGACGTCGTACCAGGTGCGGCGCGAGGTGCGGACGTGGAAGCCCCAGCCCTCACCGCCGACGACGTGCGCGAACGGCATGGGCAGGTAGGTGCGGCCCGTCGCGCCCTGCGACTTGTACTGCTCGAACACGACGGCGTCGAGGCGCTTGCCGCGCTGGTCGACCGCGTCGAAGCGCTCGCCGAAGCCGACGACGTGCTCGGAGTCGGCGAGGCGGAACGCGAGGCGCACGCGGTGCGCGCGGTCCTGGTCGACCCACCACTCGACCGAGCCGGGGACGACGAGGGGGTGCTCGTCGGCGGGGACCCCGCCCACGGTCACGCCGCGGGAACCGGCGGGGGCGGTCGAGGTCCACGCGCCCGCGCTGACCTCGAACCACTCGGTGCTCACGCCGTCGGCCGTGAAGCGGTAGCGGTAGCGGCGCCCGGCGTCGAGGACGGGGCTGGTGGCGTGCCAGGCGCCGTCGGCGGCGAGCTGGCCCGCCTGCGCCGCGGCGAGGTGGCCGTCGCCGCCCGCGAGGGCCGCCGCGTCGGCCGGCGAGACAGAGCCGGGCGCGACGCCGAGACTCGTGACCTGCTCGCCGTCGTCCCACTCGCACGTGACGGCGACGTCGGCGGGGGCGTTCTCGACGACGACGCCCAGGCTGACGGCACTGCCGGCGTGCGGGCGTACGGGCACGCGCTGGTCGGCCGACGCGGCGTAGGGGTGGCCGATGCCGGCCGGGCGGTGGATCAGGGTCGTCATGGGTGCTGCTCCGTCGTCGTGTCGGTCAAGAGGCCGAGCTCGTCGGCCAGGATCAGGTACATGCCGTGGGACCAGAGCAGGGGCAGGGCCACGGGCCCCCACTTCTCGATCCACTCGTCGCGCGAGTCGGCGTGCAGGAGGTGGTCGGGGACCTGCTCGGGCATCTGCCCGTCGGGTTCGGCCTGGGAGGCGATCCACCGCAGGTGGCGCCACGCCTCGTCGGTCCGACCGGCGCGCGCGTGGTTCCAGCCGAGCAGGGCCGACAGCAGGAGCCACTGGCCGCCCCCGTAGAACACGTCGGCGCGGAAGCGGTGCACGCCGCCGTCCACGTCGAGGTCGCGCGCGACGGCGTCGAGCGTGGCCTCCGCGACGGGTGATCCGGGCTCGACGAGGCCGAACGGGACGACGCACGCGGCGAGCGACGCGTCGACCGCGCCCGAACCGAACCACTTCGCGAGGTGCGGAGCGTCGGGGTCGCTCGCGCGGCCCGACGTCATGCCCTCGGCGTGCACGAGCGCGACGATCTCCTCGGCGATCCGGAGGGCGCGCATCGAGCGCGCGTCGTCGAGGAGGGGGGAGCCGTCGGCCGACCGGGCGCCCGCGACGGCCATGAGGCCCGCGCGGACCGGGGCCAGGGTCGAGGGGTGGCGCTCCTCGACGTGCTCCTCCCACCAGTCGTAGCAGGGGAGGCGCCACGTCGCGAAGAGGTAGTCGACCGCGATCCGTACGGCGTCGCGGTAGGCGTCGAGAGGGCGGCCGTGACGCTCCGCGTGCGTCACGAGCTGCCACAGCCACATGCCGTACCCGTCGGTCTGGAAGTCCCACCAGGGGTCCTGACCGTCGGATCCGTCGAGCCGGAACCGCGTGGGCAGCATGTCCGTCAGCGGCAGCTCCTCCCCGGCCTCGGCCCGAGCGAGCAGTGCCGCGACGTGCTCGCCGCGGGACGTCAGGACGCCCACGGCCCACCGGTGGAAGCGGTCGACGGACTCGACGTCGCCGTAGCGGGACATCCCCTCGGCGACGAACGACCCGTCACGGAACCACGCGTAGCCCTGGTAGGCGCTGAACGTCGGCGAGGCGGGGTAGGCGCCGCCGACGTCCTGGTGCTGTGAGATCACCTCCGCGCTGACGTGCGCCAGGTCGCGCAGGTGGTCGAGGTCGTCGGTCGTCGCGGGAAGGGCGATGCTCATGGATGTCGTCCTGGGTGGTGAGGGTGGGTGGATCCGGGGGTGGCGGGTCGTGGTGCAGGGGGCACCACGACCCGCCGGCTGGGTGAGGTCAGCCGAGCAGTGCGTCGACGCGCGAGGCGGCGTCGGCGACGGCCTGCTCGACCGTCTTGCGGCCCGCGGCCGCGTTCGACAGCTCCTCGTTGATCGCGTCCTGCATCTCCTGCTGCGAGGCGGTCACGGGCGGGAGCGCGACGGAGTCGAGCGAGTCGATCACGGCCTGACGGTTCGCGGGCGGCGTCTGCTCCAGGTACGGGGCGAGGTCCTCCTCGTCGGCGACGGGCGGCAGCTCCCACGAGCTCGCGAGACGGGTGTCGATCGCGGTCGGCGACGACGTGAGGAACTCGGCGAAGTCCTGCGCGGCCTCCTTCTGCTTCGAGGCGGCAGTCACGGCGACACCGTTGGTGAACAGGGCCGAAGCCTTGTCGACGTCACCGGGCTCGACGACGATGTCCCACTCGAGTCCCTCGACCTGGGACAGGGCGTCGAACATCCAGATGCCCGAGTGCCACATGCCGAGCTTGCCCGCAGAGAACAGGTCCTTGTCGTAGTCGGGGGTGCTGGACCCGTCGGCCTCGGTCGGCATGACCGTACCGGGCTTGGTCACGAGCCAGGTCGCGGCCTTGATGCCCTCGGGGCTGTCGAACGCCGTGGCCGTGCCGTCCTCGGTGAAGAACTGGCCGCCTGCCTGGTCCAGCACCTTGTAGAACTCGTGGAACGTGACGGGTTGGAAGTCGCCGTACACGCCTGCCGCGACGTCGGTGAGCGCGGTGGCCGCGGCCTGCTCGTCCTCCCAGGTCCAGTCGGCGGTGGGGTAGTCGAGGCCCGCGGCGTCGAAGAGCGACGTGTTGTAGTACATGACGACGTTCGAGTACGACGACGGAAGGCCGTACTGCGTGCCGTCGAGCGCGAAGGACTCCAGGAGGGTGTCCTTGTACGCCGAGGCGTCGACGTCCTCGAGCGGTGCGAGGGCGCCCGACTCGGCGTAGGACACGAAGTTCTCGTAGTTGAGGTCCACGACGTCCGCGACGGTCTGGCCCGCGAACGCGGTCTGCAGCTTGGTGAAGTAGTCCGCGAAGGGGATCGTCTCGACCTGGACGTCGACCTCGGGGTTGTCCTTCTCGTATGCCGCGACGATGGTGTCGAGGTCCTGCTCGTGCCCGTCGTTGGACGTGAAGTTCATGTAGCGCACGACGGTCTTTCCGTCCTCGCCCGCGGTCGTCGTGGCGGAACCCTGGGCGCAGGCCGTGAGGGCCGTGACGCAGATGAGGGCGAGGGGGACGAGCGCAGCGGTGCGCTGGGTGAAGCGTGAGGCCATGAGACCTCTCCTTTCGGTGCGGGTGCGTGCTGTGGGTCGGGGTCTACTTGAGCCCGGTGTGGGACATCCCGGCGATGATGTGGCGCTGGGCGAACATGTAGACGACCGCGATGGGCAGGATCGAGACGACCGAGCCGGCCATGACGACGTCCCACTGGGTCGTGAACTGGCCCTGGAGCGTGGACAGGCCCAGGGGGAGGGTCATCAGCTCGGGCGAGCGGATGACGACCAGCGGCCACAGGAAGCTGTTCCAGGAGCCCATGAACGCGAACACCGCGAGGGTCGCGAGCGCGGGCTTCACGAGCGGCAGGACGATCTGCCCGAAGATCCGCAGGTGCCCGGCGCCGTCGAGCGTCGCGGCCTCGTCGAGCTCGCGCGGCACGCCGTCGACGGCCTGGCGGAGCAGGAAGATGCCGAACGCGGACGCGATCGTGGGCGCGAGGAGCGCGAAGTAGGTGTCGTTGAGGTTGAGCCGGCTCATCTGGATGAACAGCGGCACCACGAGGACCTGGAGCGGGATCATGAGCGTCGCGAGGTACGCCGCGAACAGGATGGGCTTGCCCTTGAAGTGCAGGCGGCTGAACCCGTAGGCCGCCATGGAGCCGGTGATCATCTGGAGCAGGGTCGCGACGACCGCGACCCCGAACGAGTTCGCGATGATCCGCCAGATCGGCATGGACGCCATGAGGGTTCGGTACGCGTCGAGCGTCGGGTCCTCGACGATCAGCGACGGGCCACCCGACAGGGAGCCGCTGGGCGTGATCGACGTGATGACGGTCCACAGGAACGGAAGCAGCATGAGGACCGCGCCGACGACGACGGACAGGTAGAGGCCGACCCGGCCGAGGACCTGGCGCGCGTTGCGCCGGGGCTGACGTGGCCTCGCGCGAGCCGGTGAGGCGGGACTCGTGACGGCGGTCGGGACGAGGGTCTCAGGCATGGTTCACCCACCTGCGCTGACCGCGCATCTGGAGCGCGGTGACGATGAGGATCAGGACGAAGAGGATCCAGGACAGGGCGGACGCGTCACCCGCCCGGCCGTACCGGAACGTCAGGTCGTAGATCTGGCCGACGACGACCTGGCTGGCACCGGACGGCCCGCCGTCGGTCATCACGTACACCTGGTCGAAGACCTGGAAGCCGTTGATGAGCGAGATGACGACCACGAAGAAGGTCGACGGGGACAACAGCGGGAGGGTGATGTGCCAGAAGCGCTTCCAACCGCCCGCGCCGTCGACCCGGGCGGCCTCCAGGACCTCCCCGGGGATCGACTGCAGCCCTGCGAGCAGGATGACCATGACGAAACCGAGGTCCTTCCACGCCGAGGCGAGGATGACCGACGGCATGGCCCACTGCGGGTCCGTCCACCAGCCGGGGGGCGTCAGCTCGGTGCCGAGGATCCCGTTGATCCCGGTGAGGGCGGGCTCGATGAGCTGGTTCACGAGCCCGTTCGAGGGGTTCAGCAGCCACTGCCACACGAGGGCGACGACGACCCAGCTCGTGATGACGGGAAGGAAGTACGCCGCGCGGAAGATCGTGCGGCCCTTGAACGCCCGGTTGAGGAGCATGGCCAGACCGAGACCGCCGACGTACACGAGCGGCAGGTAGCCCACGATGTAGAACAGCGTGTTCCCGAGGACCCGCCAGGTGTCGCCCGACGTGAGCAGGTCGGCGTAGTTGTCGAGCCCGACCCACTCCATGGGGGAGACGAGGTTCCAGTCGTGCAGGCTGACCCACAGCGAGCTGACCATGGGTGCGAGGGTGAAGAGCGCGAGCGGGACGGCGCTCGGGAGCAGGAAGAACGCGACCCACCCGCGGTTGCGCCACCGCGATCCCGCGGAGGTGCGACGGCGGCGACGGGGTGCGGTGCCGCCCTCGGCTGCGGGTCGTGGCGGTGCGGTGGCCGGGACGGTCATCACGCCCTCCTCGCGGCGGTCGGGGTCGGCTCGGCACCGACGTCGGAGTGCAGGCGGGCCACGACGAGACGGCCCTGCTCGCCCGAGGCGCCCGCGGCGTCGAAGGGCGTCGCGAGGACGAGGGCTGCGGCACCGAGCGCCCACTTGTCGTCGGCCCACGGCTCGACGACGAACGGCATGGCGCGACGCGAGGGCAGCAGGTGCGCGCGGAAGGCCGCGTCGAACCCGCTCCGCCAGTGCGCCCAGGCGCCGATGCCTTCGCCGAGGAGGATCACGAGCTCGGGGTCGAGGAGATGCACGACACCGGCGAGGGTGCGCCCGAGCAGGCGACCGGCGTCGCGGTAGAGGTCGCGGGCCGCTGGGTCGCCCGCCTCGGCCCGGACCGCCAGGTCCGCGACGGTCTCGCCGGGGCGCAGGATCCCGGCGGTGACGGCCCGAGCGCGCAACGCGTCGTCTCCGATGAAGGACTCGAGGCAGCCGACGTTGCCGCACGTGCAGGGCGGCCCGTCGTCGTGGACCGGGAAGTGGCCGATCTCGCCCGCCCCACCGGCCGCGCCGCGCCGGATCGTGCCGTCGACGACGAGACCCGAGCCGATGCCGCGCCCGATCGTCAGGACGAGGAAGGAGCTGTGGTCGCGACCGACGCCGTAGAGCTGCTCGGCCACCGCGAGGGTGTTGACGTCGTTCTCGACGAGGACGGGCAGGTCGAGCGCGCGGCGCAGGGACGCGCCCACCGGCACGCCGTTCCAGCCGAGCGTGGGCGCGACCACGACGCCCGAGGCCTGGGAGTCGACCGAGCCGGGAAGACCGACGCCCGCGCCGAGGACGGGACCTTCCTGCGCGTCGACGGTCTCGCGCAGGAGGCGGCCGAGCGTGTCGAGGGCGTCGGGACTCGCCGGGTCGAAGGGGTGGGAGGACTGGTCGAAGGTGCTGCCGTCGAAGCCGACCGAGACGATCGCGACGTGGTCCGCGGTGACCTTCGCGCCGATCGCCCGTGGCGCCGGCCCGTCGGCGAGGCCGAGAAGGCGCCCGGGCCGTCCGCCCGTGCTGGGCACGGTCTCCAGCTCGACGAGGAGGCCCCGGTCGACGAGGTCCTTGGTCACCTGTGTGACGGTCGCGGGGCTGACGCCCAGCTCCCGAGCGATCGCCGCCCGGCTGCGGGGGCCGCGTGAGCCGACCAGCGCCAGCGTGGCGGCTCCGCTCAGGTCTCCCCGGTTCGGGGTCTGGCGCATCCGGAACTCCTTTGTTTCGCAATAACTTTAGAGGCAAACTAAGTCGCTGCGGCAGATGTGTCAAGGCATGCGCAGGGGTCGGGCGCCGAGCGTCCGTCGCCGTGGAGGATCCGCGACGAAGTCCGGGACGCGGAGGAGAGGTGCGTGGTCGCTCGTGGGCGGGCGCGCCCTCGGGTCGGCCGACGGGGGATACTAGGGGCGTGAGCGTACCCATCAGTCTCGGAATGCCTGCTGCCCCGCCGCCGGTCCTCGCCCCGCGACGCAAGAGCCGCAAGATCAAGGTCGGCAAGGTGGACGTCGGCGGCGACGCGCCGATCAGCGTCCAGTCGATGACGACGACGCCGACGACGGACATCAACGCGACGCTCCAGCAGATCGCGGAGCTCACGGCGTCGGGCTGCGACATCGTGCGCGTGGCGGTCCCGAGCGCGGACGACGCGCTCGCGCTGCCGGCGATCGCGAAGAAGTCGCAGATCCCCGTGATCGCGGACATCCACTTCCAGCCCAAGTACGTGTTCGCCGCGATCGACGCGGGCTGCGCCGCGGTGCGCGTGAACCCGGGCAACATCCGCAAGTTCGACGACCAGGTCAAGGAGATCGCGAAGGCGGCCTCGGACGCGGGCGTGTCGCTGCGCATCGGCGTGAACGCCGGGTCTCTCGACCCGCGACTGCTCGCCAAGTACGGCAAGGCGACGCCCGAGGCGCTGGTCGAGTCGGCGGTGTGGGAGGCGTCGCTCTTCGAGGAGCACGGGTTCCACGACTTCAAGATCTCGGTGAAGCACAACGACCCGGTCGTCATGGTGCGGGCGTACGAGCTGCTCGCGGAGGCGGGGGACTGGCCGCTGCACCTCGGCGTGACCGAGGCCGGACCGGCGTTCCAGGGCACGATCAAGTCGGCCACGGCGTTCGGCGCGCTGCTGAGCAAGGGCATCGGCGACACGATCCGCGTCTCGCTGTCCGCGCCCCCGGTCGAGGAGGTCAAGGTCGGCAACCAGATCCTCCAGGCGCTCAACCTGCGCCCCCGCAAGCTCGAGATCGTCTCCTGCCCGTCGTGCGGCCGCGCCCAGGTGGACGTGTACACGCTCGCGGAGAAGGTCACGGCCGGGCTCGAGGGCATGGAGGTGCCGCTGCGCGTCGCCGTCATGGGCTGCGTCGTCAACGGCCCGGGCGAGGCGCGCGAGGCGGACCTCGGCGTCGCGTCGGGCAACGGCAAGGGCCAGATCTTCGTCAAGGGCGAGGTCGTCAAGACGGTGCCGGAGGCGCTGATCGTGGAGACGCTCATCGAGGAGGCGCTGCGCATCGCGGAGACCATGACGCCGGAGAACGACGCGCAGGCCGGTCCGCCGGTCGTCACGGTCGGCTGACGGTCCGGTGGCCCGCTGGCGTCCGACCGTCCCGGCCCTGAGGCCGCGGTCGCGCGGGGAGGCTGGTGCCGGCGAGCACGCCCGGGCGCGCGTCCTCGTCGACGCGGACGTCCCGGAGGCGCTGGCGGTCTGCGCGGGCGACCCGGTCGCGTCGACGCTCGCGGCGGCGCGGCTCGCGGTCGCCCAGCACGCGGGTCTGCACGCGGCGGGCGGGCAGGCCTGGGGGTTCCCGGCCGTCGGGCCGCTCGAGGCGGTGTGCTGGGCCGGTGCCAACCTCGTGCCGGTCGTCCCGGCGTCGCTCGACCCCGACCGGGCCCGCGCGGCGGTCGCGGCGTTCGCCGTGCTCGCGCGGCACGCCGGACGACGGTCGTCGTCGGTGGTGGGGGAGCGTGACGCCGTCCTCGCGCTGTGGGAGCAGCTCGCGCCCCACTGGCCGTCGCCGCGCGAGATCCGGGCGAACCAGCCGTCGCTCGCGATCGACCGCGACCCCGACGTCGAGCCCGACCCGGGCGTGCGTCGCTCCGTCGCGGCCGAGGTGCCCGTGGTCCTGCCCGCGTGCGTGCGCATGTTCACCGAGGAGGTCGGCTACTCGCCCGTCGAGGGCGGCGGGCGCGCCTACGAGGAGCGGGTGCGGTCGCTCGTGCTCGCGGGCCGGTCGTTCGTCCGGATCGCGGGGGGCGACGGCGCGCCGCACGTCGTCTTCAAGGCGGAGCTCGGCGCGGTGACGCCGCTCGTCGCGCAGGTCCAGGGCGTGTGGGTCGACCCGCGGTACCGCGGCCAGGGCCTGGCCGCGCCGGGGATGGCCGCCGTCGTGCACCTCGCCCGCCGGGGGACCCCGGCCGAGGCCGCCCGCCGCGTCGCGCCGCCGGTGGTGTCGCTGTACGTCAACGACTACAACGCGCGCGCGCTCGCGACGTACCGGCGCGTCGGGTTCGAGCAGGTCGGCACGTACGCCACGGTCCTCTTCTGACGGTCCGCGACCCGCGCGCTACTTGAGCAGCCGCGACATCCGGCGGTCGGCGAGGACCTGGCCCCCCGTCTGGCACGTCGCGCAGTACTGCAGGCTGCGGTCGGCGAAGCTCACCTCGCGCACGACGTCCCCGCACACGGGGCACGGCAGCCCGGTGCGTCCGTGCACGCGCATCCCCGCGCGCTTGGCGTCCTTGAGCTCCGCGGCGGGCTTGCCCGACGACGCCGCCACGGCCTCCGCGAGCACCTCGCCGACGGCGGCGTGCACCCGGGCGACCTCGTCCGGAGTGAACGAGCGCGTGAGCTTGAACGGGCTCGTGCGGGCCGCGTGGAGGATGTCGTCGGAGTAGGCGTTGCCGATCCCCGCGATCGACGACTGGTCGCGCAGGAGCCCCTTGACCTGCTGGTTGCGCGCGGCCATGAGCGCCCCGAGCGCCTCGGGGGTGAAGCCCGGGTCGAGCGGCTCGATCCCGAGCGTCTCGATCGCCCGGACCTCCTCGGGGTGCCGGACGACGTGCACCGCGAGCCGCTTGCGCGTCCCCGCCTCGGTGAGGTCGAACCCCGAGCCGTCGTCGAACCGCACGCGCAGCGCGAGCACCGCGGCCTTCCCGCCCCCGCTGCCGCCGAGCCGGGGCCGCACGGGCGTCGTCGGTGCCTTCTCCGACCACCGCAGCCACCCGGCGCGGGCGAGGTGGAAGACGAGGTGGACCTCGTCGTCGGGCCCCGGCGCGGGCGGGCCGCCCACGGGCTGCGCGAGGACGAGGTCGAGCCACTTGCCGTGGCGGCGGGCACCGGTCACGACGCGCCCGACGAGCGCCCCGACGGGCGGGTCGAACGTCTTGAGCGCGGCGATCTGGGCGACGTCGGCGGCGACGACGGTGCGTCCGGTCGCGCGGTCGTCGAGGAACCGGACGAGGGCCTCGACCTCGGGCAGCTCGGGCATGGGGACATCCTCCCCGCCGGTAGGGTGGGGCGCATGTCTTCCGTCACGTCCGGCGCGCCCGCCGCGGCCTCCACCCGCGTCCGGGGCGCCGACCTCCTGCGCCTGTCCACCCTGTTCGTCCGGACGCTGCGCGAGGACCCGGCCGACGCCGAGGTCGCGAGCCACAAGCTCCTCGTGCGAGCGGGCTACATCCGCCGCGCCGCGCCTGGCATCTACACCTGGCTCCCGCTCGGCCTGCGCGTGCTGCGCAAGGTCGAGGACGTGGTCCGCGAGGAGATGGCCGCGGCAGGCGCGCAGGAGGTGCACTTCCCGGCGCTGCTGCCCAAGGAGCCGTACGAGGCGACGGGCCGCTGGACGGAGTACGGGCCCAACATCTTCCGGCTCAAGGACCGCAAGGAGGGCGACTACCTCCTCGCGCCGACGCACGAGGAGATGTTCACGCTCCTCGTCAAGGACCTGTACTCGTCGTACAAGGACCTGCCGCTGACGATCTACCAGATCCAGACCAAGTACCGCGACGAGGCGCGTCCTCGCGCCGGCCTCATCCGCGGCCGCGAGTTCGTCATGAAGGACGCCTACTCGTTCGACACCACGGACGAGGGTCTGGAGCGCTCCTACGAGGCGCAGCGCGCGGCGTACCGGCGCATCTTCGACCGGCTCGGGCTCGAGTACGTGATCGTGGCCGCGACGTCGGGCGCCATGGGCGGCTCGCGCTCCGAGGAGTTCCTCACCCCGACGCCGATCGGCGAGGACACGTTCGTGCGCTCGCCCGGCGGCTACGCGGCCAACGTCGAGGCGGTCGTGACGCCCGTCCCGGAGGACGTCGACTACGCCGACGCGCCCGCGGCGCACGTCGAGGACACGCCCGACACCCCGACGATCGACTCGCTCGTCGCCCTCGCCAACGCCCGCTTCCCGCGCCCCGACCGCGCGTGGACGGCGGCGGACACGCTGAAGAACGTCGTGCTCGCCCTCACGCACCCCGACGGCCGCCGCGAGGTCGTCGTCGTCGGGCTGCCCGGCGACCGCGAGGTCGACCTCAAGCGCGTCGGCGCGGCGTTCGAGCCGGCCGAGGTCGAGCCGGCGACGGACGCGGACTTCGCCGCGCACCCCGAGCTCGTCAAGGGCTACATCGGCCCGCAGGTGCTCGGCCCGAACGTCCGGCGCGACGTGCCCGCGGAGGTCGTCGAGGGCGAGGTGCCCGAGCGGCACTCCGTGCGCTACCTGCTCGACCCGCGCGTCGTCGCCGGCACGCGCTGGATCACCGGCGCGAACGAGCCGGGGCGGCACGTGTTCGACCTCGTCGCCGAGCGCGACTTCGCCGCCGACGGCACGGTCGAGGCGGCCGAGGTCCGCGCGGGCGACCTCGCGCCCGACGGCTCGGGCCCGCTCGAGCTGGCCCGCGGCATCGAGATCGGCCACATCTTCGCGCTCGGGCGCAAGTACGCCCAGGCGCTCGGCCTCACCGTGCTCGACGAGAACGGCAAGCAGGTCGTCGTGACCATGGGGTCGTACGGCATCGGCGTGACGCGCGTGCTCGCGGCGCTCGCGGAGGCGAACCACGACGACGCCGGGCTCGCGTGGCCCGCGCACGTCGCGCCCGCGCACGTGCACGTCGTCGCGACGGGCAAGGACGCGAGCGTCTTCGACGAGGCCGAGCGCCTCGCGACCGAGCTCACGGCCCGGGGCGTCGAGGTGGTCTACGACGACCGTCCGAAGGTCTCGCCGGGCGTGAAGTTCAAGGACGCCGAGCTCCTCGGCGTGCCGCTCCTCCTCGTCGTGGGCCGCGGCCTGGCCGACGGCGTCGTCGAGGTCCGCCCCCGCGCGGGCGAGGCCGTGCAGGTCGCCGTCGCGGACGCCGTCGAGCACGTGGCGGCGCAGGTGGCCGAGCTCCTGGGCTGACACGTCGCAGCGTCGGAGGCGCCCCCGGTCCGGTCTCACGGGCCGGGGGCGCCTCCGTCGTCCCCGGAGGAGAGCGGGAGGAGCGGCGGTCCCGCGCGGGTCGCGGGCCGCTCCCGCACCGAGCCGGGTGGCGCCCGTCCGGCGCCGGGGCGCGGCCGGGATCAGCCGGCGGCCTGCTCCGGGAGCCCGGGGAAGGCGACGGGCGGCTCGCCCCACGCGACCGCGCCCGCCCACGAGTCGACGAGGAGGGCCACCGCCTCGGCCCGGGAGGTGGCCGGGGCGGTCGCGACGAGGCTCGCGTACGACTGTGCGAGGCCCGACTCGACCTGGCGCGCCAGGGAGGCGAGGTCCGCGTCGTCCGGCAGCGCGTAGGCGACGCGCCGGGGGTCCTGCGCGGTGCCGTCCGTCCCGGCTGCGAGGGCCCACGCCTGGCCGCGCGCACGGTGCTCGGCGGCGCGCGCGACCGCGGCCGTGCGGGCGTCGCCCTCGGACTGCGCGGCGCGCACCTCGTACGCGTACCCCGCGGCGTCCTCCGACTCGACGAGCGTCGCGAGGTCCGGCGCGCCGATGCCGGCGGGCGACTCCTCGACGGGCGGGGCCGTCGTCGCGAGCCCGTCGGCCGCGGCGGACCCGGTGAGCGCGGCGAGGCGTCGCGCCGAGACGTGGTCCGACGCCGCGACCGACGCGAGGAGCCGGGCGAGCCCGGCGTCCGTCGACGCGTCGGCCGAGGCGCCCGCGCGCTGTGCGGCCTCCACGAGCGCGACGACGACGTCGTCGGTCGTGGCGACGTCGCCGCCGGTGCCGGGGGCGTCGGGCGAGCCGTCGTCGGTGCCCTCGCCGCCGGCCGGCGTCTCGTCGCCGGCGGCCTCGTCGTCGTCCCCCGGCGGGGGACCCTGTGGGGGGTTGTCGTCACCGGGGAGGTCGAGGTCGCCCAGCCCGGAGTCGTAGACCCCGCCGAGGGCGTCGACGTGCTGCCCGGCGAACGTCGCGACGTCCGCGAGGGCTGCGAGGGTGGCCGGGTCGGTCACGCCCGGCGTGACGTCCGCCACGAGGTCGGCGATCGCGAGGGCGTCGTCCACCGCGCCGGCGCGGAGCACCTCGACGGCGTCGGGCGACGGCTCGGTGGGGGGCGGCGTCTCCAGCCGGAGGCCGCACCCGGCCGTCAGGACGCCGGTCGCGAGCACCGTCACGGCGGCGAGCAGGCGGCCCCCGGGCCGGGGCGTCCGGCCCGGGCGGGAACGGGTCGCCGCGGGTGCCGCGGTCGCGTGGGGAGTCATCGGGGGCGATGATGTCACGTCCGGGGCCCGCGAGTCGTTAGGCTGGTCCCCGGTCGAACGTCCCGACGAGCGGATCGTCGGGAGATCCCGAGACAACAACACACCGGTCGTCTTCCGTACCCGGCGTGGGACACGGACAGGAGCTGAGTCATGGCAGGGCAGGCGGGCGGTCAGTCCGGCAAGGCACCCGGGGGCGACGCGACGTCGCACGCGCTCCGCGAGAGCGTGCGCGCGGCGATCGAGCCCGCGGTCCGGGACGCGGGACTCTTCCTCGAGGACGTCACGGTGTCGCGCGCCGGAGCCCGCTCCGTGGTGCGCGTCGTGCTCGACCTCCCGGACGACGTCGAGGGGAACCTCGACCTCGACACCGTGGCGGAGGCGACCCGCCCCATCTCCACGGCGCTGGACGCGGTGGACCCGCTCCGCGGCGCGTACACGCTCGAGGTCTCGACGCCCGGCACCGACCGTCCGCTCACCGAGCCGCGCCACTTCCGGCGCGCCCGCGGTCGCCTCGTACGCCTCGTGCTCGCCGACGGCGGCACGGTCGAGGGGCGCCTGCGGGCCGGGTCCGAGGTCGGCCCGGACCTGCTGCTCGACGTCCCCGGCGCGCGCGGGGTCGTGACGGAGCGCGTCGTGCCGTTGGCCGACGTGGTCCGTGGGCAGGTGCAGGTGGAGCTCAGGCGCGCCCTGGAGGCCGACCTGCCCGAGCTCGACGACGCTGCCGACGATCCGGCGCCCGGCTCGACCGACGACACGACCGCCCACGACGAGGAGGCCTGACGATGGACGTGGACATGAGCGCGCTGCGCCTGCTGGAGCGCGAGAGGGACATCAGCCTCGACGTCCTGGTGGCCGCGATCGAGCAGGCCCTGCTCTCGGCGTACCACCGCACCCCGGACGCGTACTCCCGCGCGCGCGTCGAGCTCGACCGCAAGACGGGGCACGTCACCGTGTGGGCGCGCGAGGAGCTGCCGGCTCCCCAGACCGACGACGAGGACGCCCCGCGCGGCCCGGTCGAGTACGGGCCGGAGTTCGACCACACGCCCGCCGACTTCGGCCGGATCGCGACGTCGACCGCGCGCCAGGTCATCGTCCAGCGCCTGCGCGACGCCGAGGACGACCAGATCCTCGGCACGTTCCGCGGCAAGGAGGGCGAGGTCCTCGCGGGCGTCATCCAGCAGGGCCGCGACCCGCGCGTGGTGCTGGTCGACGTCGGCGGCACCGAGGCGGTCCTCCCGCCGCACGAGCAGGTGCCCACGGAGGAGTACGTGCACGGCGAGCGCCTGCGCGCGTACGTGCTCGAGGTGGCCCGGGGAATGAAGGGCGCGCAGATCACGTTGAGCCGCACGCACCCGAACCTCGTGCGCAAGCTGTTCGAGCTCGAGGTGCCCGAGGTCGCGGACGGGTCGGTGGAGATCACCGCCATCGCCCGCGAGGCCGGGCACCGGACGAAGGTCGCCGTGCGCTCCCGGGTCCCCGGTCTCGGGGCCAAGGGCGCCTGCATCGGCCCGATGGGCTCCCGGGTGCGCGCCGTCATGGCGGAGCTGCACGGCGAGAAGATCGACATCGTCGACCACAGCGACGACCCGGCGCAGTTCGTGGCCAACGCGCTGTCGCCGGCTCGTGTGTCGTCCGTCACGGTCGTCGACGAGGTGGCCCGCGCCGCGCGCGTCGTCGTCCCGGACTTCCAGCTCTCCCTGGCGATCGGCAAGGAGGGGCAGAACGCCCGCCTGGCCGCGAAGCTCACGGGGTGGCGCATCGACATCCGCTCGGACGAGGGCGGCGCCCCGGCGGAGCGGTCCGGCGACGACGCTCCCGCAGGTCCTCGCACCGGAGACCGGTAGTCGACGGGGGTGGGACGGTCACGGATGACGGGACGGCGCGGTAGACTGTCCTCGACCGGGCCGCGCGCCCGCACCTCGACCATGCCCCAGGACACCACGACCCGCCCCGTACCCACGGGCTCGGGTCCTGTCCGTACGTGCGTCGGATGCCGGGAGCGCGACCTGCGGTCAGCTCTCCTCCGTCTGGTCCTCGACCGGTCCGGTGCGAGCACCGACGAGCCCCGGCTCGTGGTGGACGCCGGACGGTCGCTGCCGGGTCGCGGTGCGTGGCTCCACGCGTCGGCCCGGTGCCTCGAGACGGCGGAACGCCGGCGGGCCGTCCCGCGGGCCCTGCGCGTCGCCGGGCCCCTCGACCTCGCCGCGGTCCGCACCGTGATCGAGGCGCGGCCGGGAGAGCACGTCTGAGCCATGCGTCACGGCCCCGTCCCCGGGGCCGCACTGCACGACACGTCGACAAGGAAGCGGGTTAGAAGCCGATGGGCACCCGATGAGTACCCAGCGATGAGCACCCAGCACTAACGACGGTCCTCCCTGTCCGGGGCGGGCCGAGACAGGAGAGTTGTGGCAAAGGTCCGCGTCTACGAGCTCGCGAAGGAGCTCGGGGTGGAGAGCAAGACCATCATGACCAAGCTGACGGAGCTCGGTGAGTTCGTCCGCTCGGCATCCTCGACCATCGAGCCACCGGTGGTCCGCAAGCTGCGCGACGCCTTCCCCGCCGGGGGCGGCGCCGCGAGCAAGCCCGCCGCGCGCCCGGCCGCGCCGAAGCCGGCCCCGAAGCCCGAGGCAAAGACCGAGCCGGCCGCGCCGAAGGCGGAGGCTCCCGCGCCCCGGTCGGCGGCCCCGGCCCCGGCCGAGCCCGCGAAGGCACCTCAGGTCCCGGCGCCCGCCGCACCGGCACCGAAGGCTCCTGCGCCCCAGGCCCCCGCGGCCGAGCGCCCGGCGCCCCAGAAGCCCACCGCCACGCCCAAGCCGGGCGGCGGCACGAACGCGCCCGCCCCCCGTCCGGGTGGCTCGGGCGCGCGCCCCGGTGCCCCGCGCCCGGGCAACAACCCGTTCGCCTCCAGCCAGGGCATGCCCCGGCAGGGTGGCGGCCCGCGTCCGGGCGCCCCGCGCCCGGGCAACAACCCCTTCGCGTCCAGCCAGGGCATGCCCCGGCCCGGCGCGCGTCCCGAGCGCGCCGAGGGTGCCGCGGCGGCGTCGGGCGAGCGTCCGGGCGGCCCCCGCCCGGGTGGCCCCCGTCCCGCTCCGCGTCCCGGTGGCCCGCGCCCGAACCCGGGCATGATGCCCGGCCGCACCTCGATCGGTCGCCCCGGCGAGCGTCCCGCTCCCGGCGGTCGTCCCGGCGGTGGCGGCGGCGGTCGTGGCGGCGGTGGCGGCTTCGGCGGTCGTCCCGGTGGTGGCGGCGCGCCCGGTGGCGGCGGCGGCTTCGCCGGTCGTCCCGGTGGCGGCGGTCGCGGCGGCGCGGGTCGCGGCTCCACGCAGGGCGCCTTCGGGCGCGCCGGCGGCCGTCCCGTGCGCGGGCGCAAGTCGAAGCGCGCGAAGCGCCAGGAGTTCGAGCAGATGCAGGCGCCGTCGCTCGGCGGCGTGCAGGTTCCCCGCGGGAACGGCTCGACCGTCGTGCGACTGCGGCACGGCTCGTCCCTGAACGACTTCGCGGACAAGATCGACGCGAACCCCGCGAGCCTCGTCACGGTCCTCTTCCACCTCGGTGAGATGGCGACCGCGACGCAGTCGCTCGACGAGGACACGTTCGGCACGCTCGCGGCCGAGCTCGGCTACGTCATCGAGATGGTCTCGGCGGAGGAGGAGGACCGCGAGCTGCTCGGGTCCTTCGACATCGACCTGGACGCGGAGCTCGAGGCCGAGGGCGACGACGAGCTCATGGCTCGTCCGCCGGTCGTCACCGTCATGGGTCACGTCGACCACGGAAAGACCAAGCTCCTCGACGCGATCCGCCAGACGGACGTCGTCGCGGGCGAGGCCGGCGGCATCACCCAGCACATCGGTGCCTACCAGGTGCGCCACGAGCACGAGGGCACCGACCGCGCCATCACCTTCATCGACACCCCGGGTCACGAGGCGTTCACCGCCATGCGTGCCCGTGGTGCCCAGGTGACGGACATCGCGATCCTGGTCGTGGCCGCGGACGACGGCGTGATGCCGCAGACCATCGAGGCGCTCAACCACGCCCAGGCGGCGAACGTGCCGATCGTCGTCGCGGTGAACAAGGTGGACAAGGAGTCGGCCAACCCGGCCAAGATCCGCCAGCAGCTCACCGAGTACAACCTGGTGGCCGAGGAGTACGGCGGCGACACCATGTTCGTCGACGTGTCGGCCAAGCAGAACATGGGCATCGACGACCTCCTCGAGGCCGTCCTGCTCACGGCCGACGCCTCGCTCGACCTGCGCGCGAACCCCGACAAGGACGCTCGCGGCGTCGCGATCGAGGCGAACCTGGACAAGGGCCGCGGCGCCGTCGCGACCGTCCTCGTCCAGTCCGGCACGCTGCGCGTCGGTGACGCGATCGTCGCCGGCACTGCCCACGGCCGCGTCCGCGCGATGTTCGACGAGCACGGCAACGCCGTGACCGAGGCGGGCCCCGCCCGTCCGGTCCTCGTGCTGGGTCTCGCGTCCGTGCCGAGCGCGGGCGACACGTTCCTCGTGGCGCCGGACGAGCGCACGGCGCGCCAGATCGCCGAGAAGCGCGAGGCCGCCGAGCGCGCCGCCCTCCTGGCCAAGCGCCGCAAGCGCATCAGCCTCGAGGACTTCACGCAGGCGCTCCAGCAGGGCAAGGTCGAGACCCTCAACCTCGTCCTCAAGGGTGACGTGTCCGGTGCCGTCGAGGCTCTCGAGGACGCGCTGCTCAAGATCGACGTGGGCGACGAGGTCGAGCTGCGCGTCATCCACCGCGGTGTCGGTGCGATCACGCAGAACGACGTCAACCTCGCGACGGTCGACAACGCGATCATCATCGGCTTCAACGTGAAGTACGGCGAGCGCGTCGAGGACCTGGCCGAGCGCGAGGGCGTCGACGTCCGCTTCTACTCGATCATCTACCAGGCGATCGAGGACGTGGAGGCCGCGCTCAAGGGCATGCTCAAGCCGGAGTACGAGGAGGCCCAGCTGGGCACGGCGGAGATCCGCGAGATCTTCCGCTCCTCCAAGTTCGGCAACATCGCGGGTTCGATCGTCCGGTCGGGCGAGATCCGCCGCAACGCCAAGGCGCGCGTCCTGCGCGACGGCAAGGTCGTGGGGGACAACCTCACGGTCGAGTCGCTCAAGCGGTTCAAGGACGACGCCACCGAGGTCCGCGAGGGCTTCGAGTGCGGTATCGGACTGGGCTCGTTCAACGACCTCCAGGTCGGCGACACGATCGAGACGTTCGAGATGCGGGAGAAGCCGCGTTCCTGACGCTCGTCACGCCCGGCCGACGGGGACCGTTCGGCGTACGGTCGTCGGGACCGTCGCCGGAACGCTCGGCACGAAAGGAAGAAGCCATGGTCGACCACCCCCGGGCGAGGAAGCTCGCCGACCGCATCAAGGAGATCGTCGCGCAGCTGCTCGACACGCGGATCAAGGACCCGCGGCTCGGGTTCGTCACGGTGACGGACGTGCGCGTCACCGGTGACCTGCAGAACGCGTCCGTGTTCTACACCGTGTACGGCACGGACGAGGAGCGGGCCGGGACGGCCGCCGCGCTGGAGAGCGCCAAGGGGCTCATCCGGTCCGAGGTCGGCAAGCAGACGGGGATCCGTCTCACGCCGACGATCGAGTTCCACCTCGACTCGGTCCCCGAGACGGCTGCGCACCTCGACGCCGCGCTCGTCGAGGCGCGCCGTCGCGACGCGGAGCTCGCGGCCCTGCGCGAGGGCAAGGCCTTCGCCGGGGACGCGGACCCGTACCGGACGAGCGAGGAGGACGGCGCCACCGAGGCGTAGCGTCCTGCGCCACAGGACATCGATGCCCGGTCGGGGAGCGGCGGACACGCGCTCCCCGGCCGGGCACCGTCGTCTCGCGGGGCGTCCCGTCGTCGTGCGCCGCCGGTCAGCGACCTGTGCCGCGCGGGATGGCGAGGCCCGCCACGACGGCGACGACGAGGACCGCCGTGCCCAGGGCCAGCGCCGGAGCGAGGCCCGTGGCGAAGGCGGCAGGGGTGAGCGCACCTCCCGCGCCGAGGAAGACGGCGGTGAGGACGGCGACGCCGAGCGCGACGCCGACCTCCCGCACGGTGGCGTTGACGCCGCTCGCCGTCGCGTGGTCGGCGTCCCCCACCCCGGCGAGCGCCGCCGTCGAGACCGGGGCGAACGTCAGGCCCATGCCCACCCCGGCGAGGACGAACGCCGGGACGAGCGCGGCGTAGGACATCCCGGACCCGACGAGCACGGCCATCCAGCCGAGCGCCGCCGCCTGGAGCACGAGGCCGCCGACGACGAGCGGACGGGTGCCGAGGCGGCCCGCGAGAGCGCCCGCGAGCGGTGCCACGACCATCGGTGCGGCCGTCCAGGGGAGGGTGCGGACGCCGGCATCGAGGGGGGAGAAGCCCAGCCCGACCTGCAGAAACTGCGTGAGCAGGAAGACGGCGCCGAACATCCCGACCGCGAACGCGAGGCTCGCGACGTTCGCCGCGCTGAAGCTCCGCGAGCGGAACAGCCGCAGCGGCACGAGCGGGTGCGCCGTGCGCGACTCGTGGACGACGAAGAGCACGAGAAGGGCCGTCGCGAGGGAGAGCGTGGCGACCGTGGCCCCCGAGCCCTAGCCGCGCCGCTCGGCGTCGACGATGCCCCACACCGCGAGGAGGATCCCGCTGCCCGCGAGCAGCAGCCCGGGCACGTCGAACGGCTGGCGCCGCCCGAAGGTCTCGCGCAGCCCGGCGAGGACGAGCGGGACGGCGACGAGCGCGACCGGGACGTTGAGCCAGAAGATCGCCTCCCAGCTCAGTCCCTCGACGACGGCGCCGCCGACGAGCGGGCCGAGCGCCACGCCGAGGCCGGAGACGCCGCTCCAGACGCCGATCGCGAGGGCGCGTCGCGCCGGCGGCACCGCGCCCACCAGCAGGGCCAGGGAGAGCGGGAGGATCGCGGCGGCTCCTGCGCCCTGCACCGCACGGGCCGCGACGAGCGCGCCCGGGGTGGACGCCAGGGCTGCCCCCGCCGACGCGAGCGTGAAGAGCGCGATCCCGGCCACGAACACCCGGCGGCGACCGAACCGGTCTCCGAGCGCGGCCGCGGGCAGCATGAGCGCGGCGAAGGTGAGCGTGTACGCGTTGACGAACCACTGCAGCTCCTCGACCGTCGGGCGCAGCGCCGCGGAGATCACGGGGAGCGCGCCGGTGACGACGAGGTTGTCGAGCGTCGCCATGAACATCGGGAGCGAGGCGGCGACGAGTGCGAGCGCGACCGGCCGCGCGCGCCGCGGGCCCGCCTCGGGCGGGGCGTGCGCGGCGGACGGCGACGGCTCCGCGACGGTGGCGAGGTGCTCGTCGTCGCGGGCGACGGCGTCGGGCGGGGAGACGGACATGGCATCCTCCGGCTAGTAAGCATTGATTGATTACTACCCGACGGACGCTAGTTATCGACTGATAACCTGTCAACCATGAGTCCCGACGTCCCGACCCGGCGCATGACGCGCGACGAGCGTCGCGAGCAGATCCTCGACGCCGCGACGGCGGTGTTCGCCGAGGGCGGCTACGCGGGCACGAGCACCGACCAGGTGGCGCGCGCCGCGAACGTCTCCCAGCCGTACGTGGTCCGGCTCTTCGGGACCAAGGAGGAGCTGTTCCGCGAGGTGTTCGACCGCATCGCGACGGAGGTCCTCGCGCGGTTCGAGGCCGTTCGGCCCGGTCCTGACGCGAAGGCCGCGATGGTCGAGGCCTACACGCGCCTCGTCGCCGACCCCGACCAGCTCCGGGTCCTCATGCACGGCTTCGTCCTCGGCTCGGACCCCGTGCTCGGATCGCGGGGGCGCGAGGTGCTGGCGCGGTCGTTCGATCTCTACCGCGCGCGCACCGGTGCGAGCGACGTCGAGGCACGCGACTTCGTGGCGCAGGGCATGCTCCTCAACACGCTCTTCGCGCTCCAGGCCGACGCGCACGCCGACGACGACCCGTCGCTGGCGATGCTCGTGCGGTGCACGATCGACCCCTCGGCCGCCCTGCGGCGGGTCGCGACGGAGCAGGCACGATGACCGAGTCGCGCTCGGGACGACCCCGCACGACGTCCCCGCGCCGGCCCACCGCACCCGACGGTCTCGTCGTCGTCGACAAGCCGGGCGGCTGGACGAGCCACGACGTCGTCGGTCGAGGCCGCCGGCTCGCCGGCACGCGCAAGGTCGGGCACGCGGGCACGCTCGACCCGATGGCGACGGGCGTCCTCGTGCTCGGGGTCGGCCGGGCGACGAAGCTCCTCACGTACGTCGTCGGCGCGGACAAGGACTACGACGCGACGATCCGGCTCGGCGCGAGCACGACGACCGACGACGCCGAGGGCGAGCTCGTCGCGCGCGCCGACGCGTCCGGCGTCGGGCGCGCGGACCTCGACCGCGCGATCGCGGGCCTCACGGGCGAGATCCTCCAGGTGCCGAGCACGGTGAGCGCGATCAAGGTCGACGGGAAGCGGGCGTACGCGCGCGCCCGGGCGGGCGAGGACGTCGCCCTCGCGGCGCGGCCCGTCGTCGTCTCGCGCTTCGAGGTCCTCGACGTGCGCCCGGTGGGCCCGGGGGAGGCGTCCGACGGCGCGCCCCCCGCCCTGGACGTGGACGTCGCCGTGACCGTCTCGTCCGGCACCTACGTCCGGGCGCTCGCCCGCGACCTCGGTGCCGCGCTCGGCGTGGGCGGGCACCTCACGGCCCTGCGGCGCACGCGCGTCGGCGGGTACGGGCTCGACGTCGCCTCCACGCTCGAGGAGCTCGAGGCCCAGGCCGACCGCGACGGCGTCCTCGCGACCCTGCCGCTCGCCGAGGCGGCGCGCGCGACGTTCCCCGTGCGCGACCTCACGGCGCAGGAGGCCACGGCCCTGTCGTACGGGCAGTGGATCCCGGCGACGGGGACGCGGGGCACGGCGGCGGCGATCTCCCCGGCGGGCGAGCTCGTCGCGCTCGTCGAGGACACGCGTCGCGGCGGCGCCGACCTCGCGAAGCCCGTGCTCGTCCTGGCGCCCGCCTGACGCGCTCGGTTCGGCGTCGGGGCCGGGGCGTGGCAGTCTTGTCCAGCGGCGCCGACGACTCCCTGCCGGCGCGCCCGACCCGCCCCCTCACCGGAGGAGTTCTCGCGTGCACCTGTGGACGGACCTGAGCCAGGTTCCCCCGGGTTTCGGCCCGTCCGTCGTGACGATCGGCAACTTCGACGGCGTCCACCGCGGCCACGCCCAGGTGCTCGGGCGGATCGTCGACCTCGCCCGCTCGCGCGACGCGCGGGCGGTCGCCGTGACCTTCCACCCGCACCCCGCGGTCGTGCACCGCCCCGAGAGCGCGCCGGAGCTCATCACGGGCATCGCCGACCGGGTCGAGCTGCTCGCGGCGACGGGCCTGGACGCCGTCCTCCTCGTCGAGTACACGCTCGAGTTCGCGCGCCAGACCCCGGAGGAGTTCGTGCGCACGTACCTCGTCGACGGGCTCCGGGTGGGGACGGTCGTCGTGGGGCATGACGTGCGCTTCGGCCGCGACAACGCGGGGACGATCGAGACGATGATCGAGCTCGGGTCGCGGTTCGGGTTCGAGGTCGTGGCGATCGACGACGTCGGGCAGCACCAGGGCGTGCCCGTCACGGACGAGGCGACGCCGGGCGACTCGCAGGTGCGCTGGTCCTCCACGGGCGTGCGGGCGCTGCTCGCGGCGGGCGACGTGCGCGAGGCGGCCCGCATCCTCGGCCGAGCGCACCGCGTGCGGGGCACGGTCGTGCACGGCGACGCCCGGGGCCGCGAGCTCGGCTTCCCGACGGCGAACCTCGGCGCGATCAGCGGCATGGTCCCGGCCGACGGCGTGTACGCGGGCTGGCTGGAGCGCCCGCAGCTCGCGGGTGCCGACCCCCGGCACGCCGACGTCCGGCTCCCGGCCGCGATCTCCATCGGCACCAACCCGACGTTCGACGGCGTCGAACGTCGCGTGGAGGCCTACGTCCTCGACCGGGCCGACCTCGACCTGTACGACGAGGACGTCGTCCTCGAGCTGGTCGAGCGCCTGCGCCCGACGCTGCGCTTCGACGGGATCGAGCCGCTCGTCGCCCAGATGCACGACGACGTCGCCCGCGCCCGCGAGATCCTCGCCGGCACGGGCGGGGAGCCGGCCGCGCCGACGTCGGGGGCCTGACCGTGGTGGCTCCCGCACCGGCGCCCGCCCCCGTGCTGGAGGCGCGCGCCCTGCGCGTCGGCTACGCCGACGTGGCCGTGTGCGCGCCGGTCGACCTCACGGTGCACCCCGGCGAACTGGTCGTCGTCATCGGCGCGAACGGCAGCGGGAAGTCGACGCTCCTGCGCACGGTGATCGGCCTGCAGCCACCGCTCGGCGGCACGGTGCGCGCCTTCGGTCGGGACGTGGACGAGCGCGAGCGGGGCTTCCGCGCCCGCGTCGCGGGCGTGCTCGACGACGACGCGTTCTTCCCCGCGCTCACGGTGCGCGAGCACCTCGTCCTCGTCGCGCGCGGCCACGGCGTGGTGGGCGCGGGGGCGGCCGTGGACGGGCTCCTGGAGCGGTTCGGGATCGCGGAGCAGGCGGCGTCGCTGCCGTCGGCGCTCTCGTCGGGCCAGCGGCGCCGCTTCCTCCTCGCGTCCGGGCTGGTGCGGCCCCGCGAGCTGCTCGTGCTCGACGAGCCCGAGCAGCGCCTCGACCCCGGGATGCGCGAGCGTCTCGCGGGCCTGCTCGTGGACGACGCGCGCAGCGGCGTCGCGGTCGTCCTCGCCACGCACGACCCGGACCTCGTCGCGCGGACCGGCGCCCGCGGCCTCCTCGTCGGCGACGACGCGTGCGTCGCGCTCGACCCGTCGGACACCCACGACGCGCTCCTGGCGGTGCGCTGACGGTGACCGACGCGCGCCCCGGCGGACTCCCCGGAGAGGCCCGCCGCACGAACCGCGACGATGCCGACGGCGCGGCGAACGCGTTGCGCACGGACCCCGACGAGCTGCTCACCGGACGCGAGCTGCGCCGTCTGACCGCGCGCGCCGCGGCGGCGCGCGCCGACGCGGGCCCGGGGGAGATCGTCGTCGACGCCGCCTACGCCGTCGTGTCCGTCGCGCTCGCGACCGGCTGGGTGATCGGGCTCGCCTCGATGCTGCGCTCGACCCTCGACCCCGGCTCGGCGGCCGGAGCGCCGGTGCTCGGGCCGGGCGCGGTCCAGGCGCTCGGGACCGCCGCGCTGCTCGCGCTCCTCACGGGCACGGCCGTGCGGCTCGGACCCGTGGGGGCGGGCAGCGCGGGCGTGCGCTGGTGGGTGCCGACACCGGCGGACCGGCGCGGGCTCGTGTCGCCGTCGTTCGTCCGGGCGGTGCTCCTGGGCGGGGTTCTGGGCGCGGTCGGGACGGCGGTCGTGTCGGTCGCCGCCGGCCTCGACGCCGTCACCGCGCTCCGGGCGACGCTGACGGGCGGCGCGCTCGGCCTCCTGCTCGTGGCCGTCGCCGGCCTCGTCCAGCCCTACCCCCGGGCGGCGGGCGCTCTCGCCCGCGCGAGCGACGTCGCGGTCGCCGCCGTCCCGGTCGCCGGGCTCGTGCTCGTCGCCGCCGGCCGACCCGGGTTGCCCGCGCTCGTCGCCCCGCCCCTCGTCGCGCTCGGCCTCCTCGCCGTCGGGGCCGTGCTCGTGCTGCGCTGGTGGCGCGGGCTGGAGTCGCTCGGGGCGACCGTCCTGCGCGCGCAGAGCTCCGTGGCGGACCAGGTCGGCGGAGCCGTGCTCTCGTTCGACACCCGCGACCTCGGCCGCGCCCTGCGCCGGGCGGGCGCGACGCGCGTGCGCGTCCGGCGCTCGCGCCGGTTCGCCGCGGTCCGCGGCGCGTTCGGCGCGGTGGTGGCGGCCGACCTCGTCCTCCTCGGGCGCAGCCCGTCCGCGCTCGCGCAGCTCGTCGGCCTGGGCGCGCTGACGGTCGTCGCCCAGCAGGTCCCGGGCCTCGGCTCGGGGTTCGGCCTCTTCGCGGTGCTGGTCGTGGCGGGCCTCGGCGCCGCGGTGCTCGGCGCCGAGGGAGCGCGCACCGCCGAGATGGCGCCCGTCGTCGACGCGCTCGTGCCGCTCGCCGCGCGGTGGACCCGGCTCGCGCGCGGCGTCGTCCCCACGCTCACGGCCGCCGCCTGCCTCGTCGCCGGGTCGGTGCCGCTCGTCGTCGCGACGGGCGACGCGCGCTGGCTGGCCCTCGGTGCGCTCGCGGCCGTCGTCCAGGGCGCCGCCGCCGTGCGCAGCGCCTACCGCGAGCCGCCGAACTGGGGCGGCCCGCTGCTCGCGACGCCCGCGGGCGGGGTGCCCACGGGCGCCGCCGCGGTGCTGCGCAAGGGGCCGGACGTCGCGGTCCTCGGCGCCGTCCCCCTCGGGGTGGCGCTCCTCGTCGGCGTCCCCGGCTGGGGAGCGGTCGTCGCCCAGGCGGTCGCGGCGGGGCTGGCGCTCGCGGTCGCGACGCACGTGCGCGCCGCGCGCTGACCGCGGTCGGCGGCCGGGGGGAGCCGTCAGGCGACGACCGGCGCCTCGACGACCCGGCCGTCCGCCAGGTGCACGCGGGCGTCGACCGGGCCGAGGGTCGCCTCGTCGTGCGTGACGAGCAGCGTCGCGGCGTCGAGCTCGCGCGCGAGCCGCACGACGAGCTCCACGACCTGCACGCCGCGCTCGTGGTCGAGCGCCGACGTGGGCTCGTCGACGAGGAGCACCTGGGGGTCGTTCATGAGCGCCCGCGCGATCGCCACCCGCTGGCGCTGCCCGCCCGAGAGGTGCTCCGGGCGACGGTCCGCCCGGTCGGCGACGCCCACCGCGTCGAGGAGGGCGAGCGCGTGCGCGCGGCGCGACGCGGCGGGCCGGCCCCGGAGGTGGCTCATGAGCTCGAGCTGCTCCAGCACGGTGAGGGACGCGACGAGCTGCGGCTGCTGGAACACGATCCCGATGCGCTCGCGGCGCAGGGCGGCCGCGCGGTCGGCGGCGCGCCGCGCCCGACGGCGGGCGCCGCGGCCCGTCCTGGGCCCGCCCGCGGAGACGTCGGGCGCGGAGAGCGGGGCGCTGACGACGTCGTCGCCGACGCGCACGACGCCGGACGTCGGCGGCGTGAGGGTGGCGGCGACGGCGAGCAGGCTGGACTTGCCGGCACCCGACGGGCCGAGGAGCGCCGTCGTGGTGCCCGAGGGCACGGTGAGCGAGACGTCGTCCACGGCGACGAGGACGTCGTCGCCGTCGGGGTAGGCGAGGCGGATACGGTCGAGGACGAGGTCCACGGGGACTCCTTCGGTACAGGTTCGGGTGCGTGGTGGGCCGAGGGCGGGCGGCGGTCAGCGGGCGGCGAGCGCGGCGTGGGGGTCCACGCGCGCGACGCGCGTCACGGCGAGCACCGCGCCCAGCCCGCCGAGGAGGACGAGCACGACGGCCGGGACGAGCGTCGTGGAGAGGTCGACGACGACGGGCATGACCTGCGCCGCGAGCAGCCCCGCCCCGGCCGCGAGCGCCGTGCCGAGACCGACGCCGACGCCGAGCACGACGCCCGCCTGGCCGATCGCGTCGCGCAGGAGGTAGCGCGTCGAGGCGCCGAGCGCGCGCAGCACGGCGACGTCGCCGGCGCGCTGGATGGTCCAGACGGTGAAGAACGCGCCGACGACGAGCGCGGAGATGGCGAGGAGGAACACCTGCATGAGCGTCAGCGAGAGGTTCTCGGCGGTGAACGAGGAGATGGCCGACCGAGCCTCGCGGGGGGTGGCGGTGACGGTCCCGAGGTCCGCGTCGGCCGCGGCGAGCGCGTCCGCCGACGGCGCGTCGTCGCCGAACCGGAGCGCCACGACGGTCGCGGTCGGGCCGTCCTGCGCATCGCCCCCGCGCGCGCCGACCGCCTGCCAGTCGTCGAGGGCGACCCACGCGACGGGCGTGTGGGCGAAGTCGGCCTCGGCGTCCTCGACCGCGGCGACGCGCAGGTCGAGCGGTCCGGCCCCGACCTGGTCGCCGACGTCCGCGCCCAGCGCGTCGGCGGCGCCGCGCGAGAGCACGACCGTCCCGGCGGAGACGTCCGCGCTCCCGTCGCCCGTCCCGGGGACCAGGCCGGAGCCCGGCCGGACGCCGAACGCGGTGACGGCGGCCGTGCCCTCGCCGGACGCGCGCACGGTCGCGACGCCGAGCGGCTCCGCGGACCGGACACCGGGGACGTCCGCCCACGCCTGCTGCTGCGCGGCCGTGACCTCGGACTCGGTGAAGGTCGGCGAGGCGTCCTCGGCCGGCGGCGCGAAGGCGAGGCGGTCGACGGGCAGCCCGGTCACGGCCGACGTGCTCGCGCGACCGAGCCCGGCGGTGAGCGCCGCGAGGAACGCGACGAGGAACGTGATGAGCGCGACGACCGTGATCATGAGCGCGAAGCGCCCGCGGGCGTGGCGCAGGTCGCGCAGGGCGAGGAACACGGGGAGGACCTCCAGGGGTGCCGTGGGCGGGTGGACGACGACGGACCCGGCACCCCGTGGGTGCCGTGCGTGCCCGACGTCCTCTCCACGGTCCCGCGGCGGGAGCCGGTCCGGATCGCCGTGCCGGTCGGTCCTGCGGCGCCGTGGGGTGGAGCCGGGCATCGACCGTTCGGACGATGCCGGGCGCGGGCGGCGTGGCTAGGGTGACGGCGTGATCCCGACCGCGTCCTCGAGCCCTGCTGTCGCGCCCCGTGGGCGTGCCGGGCTCGTCGGGGACGGCGCGCGGGTCGTCCCGGCGGCCACGCGGTGGTTGCGCCGGGGCCTCGACGTCCTGCTCGTGGGACTGCTCGTGCTCGCGCTCGTCGGCGCTCTCGCGACGGGCACGGTGCGCGGCGTCGTCGCCGTCGGGGTGGGCGCCGCGCTGCTCGCCCTCTACGTGCTGGGACGGCGCCGACTGCCGCTCCCGGCCGACGTGCGGGCGCCCCGGGGCGCGTGGTGGCCCGCGGGCGCGTGGGTGACCGGGCTCGTGGTGCTGTGGGTCGCGCTGTGCCTGGTCTCGGTCACGGCCGTGTGGGTCGCGTTCCCGCTCATGTTCCTCGCGATGCACGTGCTCGGCCCGCGTCGCGGCCCGGTCGCGGTGGGGGTGCTCGTGCTCCTCGTGGTCGGGGTCATGGGGGTCTACACGGCGGACGTCGCGCTGCCGTTCGTGCTCGGACCGGCGATCGGCGGGGCCGTCGCGGTCGTCGTCGTGCTCGCGCTCGAGGCGGTCGTGCGCGAGTCGCAGGAGCGGCAGCGCACCCTCGACGAGCTCGTCCGCACGCGCGACGAGCTCGCCACGGCCGAGCGCGAGCGCGCCGTCGCGGCGGAGCGCGAACGCCTCGCGCGCGAGATCCACGACACGCTCGCCCAGGGCTTCTCCTCGGCCGAGCTCCTCCTGCGTGCCGCGCAGACCGCGCTCGACGCCGGCGACGTCGGCACCGCGCGCGGGTACGTCGAGCAGACGCGGGAGGTCGCGCGGCACAACCTCGCCGAGGCGCGCCGCGTCGTGCGCGCGCTGGCGCCGGCCGACCTCGCGTCGTCGAACCTCGTGGACGCGCTGCGCCGCACCTCGGCGCGCACGGCGTCCCGCATCGCGGCGCACGGGGACGGGCGCGGGCCCGACGTCGTCGTGCAGGTGAGCGGCGACCCCGTGGCGCTGCCGACGGACGTCGAGGCAGCGCTGCTGCGCGTGGCACAGTCCGCGCTCGCCAACGTCGAGCAGCACGCGGACGCGTCGCGCGTCGCGGTCACGCTGAGCTTCCTGGCCGGTGTCGCGCCGGGGGAGGAGGCCGTCGCCCTCGACGTGGTCGACGACGGGCGCGGCTTCGACGCCGGCGGCGTCCCCGGCCGGTCCGAGCACGGGCCGGGGCCGTCGGGCGGGTTCGGCCTCGTGGCGATGCGTGCGCGGCTCGCCGAGCTGGGTGGCACGCTGTCCGTGGAGTCCGCGCCCCGCGCGGGCACCGCGGTCGCGGCCTGGGTGCCGCTCGGGGCCGCCGAGGACGTCGAGGAGGGGCGATGACCGGACCGGCCGTCGTCGACGTCGTGCTCGCGGACGACCACCCGGTCGTGCGCACGGGGCTGCGCGCCGTGCTCGAGGCCGAGCCGGACGTGCGGGTCGTCGCCGAGGTCGGCGCGGCCGAGGAGCTCCTCGCACGGCTGCGCGGCGGGCTGCGGGCCGACGTCGTGCTGCTCGACCTGCAGTTCGGGCCCGGCCGGCTCGGAGGGGTCGACGCGGTCCGGGAGATCGTCGCGACCGACGGGCCCGCCGTGCTCGTCGTGACCACCTACGACGCGGACGCCGACATCCTCGCGGCGGTCGAGGCGGGCGCCCGCGGCTACCTGCTCAAGGACGCGCCGACGCACGAGCTCGTCGCCGCCGTGCGCGCCGCCGCGGCGGGCGAGGTCGCGCTCGGACCGGCTGTGCAGCGGCGCCTGCTCGGCCGCCTGCGCAGCCCCGGCACGGCGCTCACAGCGCGCGAGCTCGAGGTGCTCTCGCTCGTCGCCGAGGGGCGCACCAACGACGAGATCGCGCACAAGCTGTTCCTCTCGCGCGCGACCGTCAAGACGCACCTCGTCCACGTCTACGACAAGCTCGGCGCGCCCTCGCGCACCGCGGCGGTCGCCGAGGCCCGACGGCGCGGCCTCCTGCGCGGGTAGCGGACGCCTGCCGGCGGGGCGTCCGTCGTCGCCCGCGGGGTGTCACAGGCCCGGGTGCGGCCCCTCCCTCCGGGTGAGCGGCGCCGTCGTGCACGGCGTCCGTCGCGGCCGCGCGATCCCCGGGCCGCAGTCCAGGGGGCGGTCGCACACGCCCCTGCGCGAGCGCGAGCCGCCCGCGGGGGCGTCCGGTGGCCCGTCGAGCGGGCCGCACGACGACCTCCCCACAGAGAGGCAGAGCCATGGAGGCTCAGCAGCACGCGGCGACACCCGTCGCCGAGACGGTGGTCGACGACGTCGCCCCCGACGCCGTCGACCAGGCGTCCACCCCGATCGGCCGGACCGTCCGGAGCGTCGGTCACGGCTCGGCCGTCGCGCCGGACGGCCCGACGCCGGACGCGGACGTGGACCCCGCGGAGTCGAACGCCCCGCTCCTGCCCGCGGCCGAGGCCGCGGTCGCGCGGGACCACGAGCTCCACCGCTACGACTCCACGACCGCGTTCGACTACCTGTTCCCGGAGCTCGCGGAGAGCTTCCCCGCGTTCCACCTGCCGGTCGGCGACGGCGCGACGGCGGGCACCGTCGAGGCGCTCAAGACGCTCGGGGCGTCCATGGTCGCCCGGCCGGTCGCCCCGCCCGGGCAGCCGCCGCGCGACCTGAACTCCCACGTGCCGGCGGTGTACACGTACTGGGGCCAGTTCATCGACCACGACATCACGCTCAACACGAACGGCCCGGACACGACGGCCGGCCGCGACGGCGACCAGGCGCTCGGCGACGTCGACGCCGTCCCGTTCCAGGTCTTCGCGCCGCGCGTCGTCGTGCGTTCGCTCCACAACGGGCGGCACCCCGCGCTCAACCTCGACTCGCTCTACGGGAGCGGCCCCGTGTTCGCGGGGGAGCGCGGCTACCGGACCACCCGCAGCGAGGCGTCCTACGTCCCCGGGTCCACCAAGCTCCGGCTCGGACGCATCTCGACCGAGCCGCTCGTGATCCCGGGCGGCCCGTCGTTCGCCGTCGTCGAGCCCGGCGGCGACGCCCAGCGCGACCTGCCGCGCGACGAGCAGGGCGCACCGCTCGTGCCCGACGGGCGCAACGACGAGAACCTCGTCGTGGCCCAGCTCCACCTCGCCATGATCCGGTTCCACAACGCCGTCGTGGACTGGGTGGACGACGTCGAGCCGTGGACGCGGCTCACGGGCGGCGAGCGCGGCGTCTTCGAGCGCGCGAGCCAGCTCGTGCGCTGGCACTACCAGTGGCTCGTGGTCAACGACTACCTGCGCACCCTCACCAAGCCGGGCGTGCTCGACGCGACGCTCCTGCGTGACACGTCGTTCTTCCGGCCGCGCTACCCGGTCTCGATGCCGCTCGAGTTCGCGGTCGCGGCGTTCCGGTTCGGGCACTCGATGATCCGCGACTCGTACGACTACAACGTGAACTTCACGGGGCCGCCGCCCCGGAACGCGAGCCTCGTCCAGCTCTTCCAGTTCACCGGCAACGGCGGGAGCCTGCGCCCCGGCCCCGCGGGCGTCCCCGCGCTGCCGTCCAACTGGCCGATCGAGTGGGCCCGGTTCGTCGACAAGGGCGACCCCTCACCGTTCCGGGCCGCCGAGAAGATCGACACGTTCCTGGCACCGAGCCTCGGCGATCTCGTCAAGGAGGGCGCGCTGCCGCCCGAGCCGCCCGCGCACACGCAGGCCCAGCTCGTGGCCAGCGCGCTGCAGAAGCAGCTCGCGCAGCGCAACCTGCTGCGCGGCTACATGCTCGCGCTGCCCACGGGCGAGGCCGTCGCCTCGGCGCTCGGCGTCACCCCGCTCACCCCGGCCCAGCTCGAGGACCGGGCCGGCGACGACGTGAAGCAGGCGCTCGCGGCCCTGCGGGACGGCGACCACGGCGGCACCCCGCTGTGGTACTACGTCCTCAAGGAGGCCGAGCTCCAGGGCGACGGGAGCTTCCTCGGCGAGGTCGGCAGCCGCGTGCTCGCGGAGACGTTCGTGTACCTGCTGCGGCAGGACGACACGTCGTACGTCCGGGCGAGCAACCACTGGACCCCGGCGCAGGGCGTGCACTTCGAGGACGGGTCCCTCGTCCTCACGCTGCCGGACCTGCTCCGGTTCGCGGGCGTGCTGCCCGACGCGGCGGGCCGGTTCCGCGGCGACGGGACGGCCGGGCACGACGGGGCCTGAAGGCCGAGGGCGGTGCGGCCGCGCCGTCGGCGGAGGTGCGTCCGGACGCCGGCCGCACCGCCCGTCGCCGGCGGCGCGGCCGCGCGCTGGTACGATGGATGCGCCGTCTGACCGGCCGCGGATCCAGAGAGCCCGGGAGAACCGTCCCCGGCGCACCGCGCAACGAACCCGAAGGAGAACCGTGCCGCTCGACACTGCCACGAAGCAGCGCATCATGACCGAGTACGCGACGAGCGAGGGCGACACCGGTTCGCCCGAGGTCCAGGTCGCGCTCCTCACGCAGCGCATCAAGGACCTCACCGAGCACCTCAAGGAGCACAAGCACGACCACCACAGCCGTCGTGGTCTGCTCCTCCTCGTCGGCCAGCGCCGTCGCCTCCTCGGCTACCTGCAGAAGGTCGACATCAACCGCTACCGCAGCCTCATCGAGCGCCTCGGTCTGCGTCGCTGACACGACACCGCCAGCCCGGTCCCTGCGGGGACCGGGCTGGTCTGGTGTGATGTACCCGTCACACCCCGGCTGAGCACCACCCAGCCGCACACCACCCACCGCGCCGCCGGCCTCTCGTTCGGTCCTCGGTAGTGGCTCACGGACCCCCGCGGTCTCGTCCCCGGACGCGATCGTGCGGGAACCGCCGTGGACCTCGATCGAAGACCGCCGAGCGTCGAGTGCGACCGGAGCCCCCGCGCCACGCGCGCCGGGGCGCGGACCGGAACCCTCGACAGGGGCTACCCGGGCGGCGCTTCGAGAAAGGGAGGGCACCCGTGGAGGGTCCCGAGATCCAGTTCGCCGAGGCCACGATCGACAACGGTCGCTTCGGCACCCGCACCGTCCGGTTCGAGACCGGGCGCCTCGCCCGTCAGGCCGCCGGCTCCGTCGCCGCGTACCTCGACGACGAGACCATGCTCCTGTCGGCCACGACGGCCGGCAAGCACCCCAAGGACCAGTTCGACTTCTTCCCGCTGACGGTGGACGTCGAGGAGCGCATGTACGCCGCGGGCCGCATCCCCGGCTCGTTCTTCCGCCGCGAGGGCCGCCCCTCGACGGACGCCATCCTCGCGTGCCGCCTCATCGACCGCCCGCTGCGCCCGCTCTTCGTCAAGGGCCTGCGCAACGAGGTCCAGGTCGTCATCACGGTCCTCGCGATCCACCCGGACGACGCGTACGACACGCTCGCGATCAACGCCGCCTCGGCGTCGACGCAGATCTCCGGCCTGCCGTTCTCCGGCCCGGTCGGCGCGGTCCGCATCGCGCTCGTCGACGGCCAGTGGGTCGCGTTCCCCAAGTACTCCGACAAGGAGCGCGCGGTCTTCGACATGGTCGTGGCCGGCCGTGTCGTGGGTGACGACGTCGCGATCGCGATGATCGAGGCCGAGGCCACCGACGGTGCCTGGGGCCTCGTCAAGGACCAGGGCGTCGCCGCGCCGACCGAGGAGGTCGTCGCCGAGGGCATCGAGGCGGCCAAGCCGTTCATCAAGGCCCTGTGCGACGCGCAGTCGGCGCTCGCCGCCCAGGCCGCGAAGCCCGTCAAGGAGTACCCGGTCTTCCTGGACTACCAGGACGACGCGTTCGCCGCGGTCGAGGCCGAGGTCGCGACCGACCTGCGCGCCGCGCTCGCCATCGCGGACAAGCAGGACCGCGAGAACCGTCTCGACGAGATCAAGAACGAGATGGTCGGCAAGCTCCAGGCCGGTTTCGACGGCCGCGAGAAGGAGCTCTCCGCCGCGTACCGCGCGCTGCAGAAGAAGCTCGTGCGCCAGCGCGTCCTCACCGAGGGCGTGCGCATCGACGGCCGTGGGCTCGCGGACATCCGCACCCTGTCGGCCGAGGTCGAGGTGCTCCCGCGCGTGCACGGCTCCGCGCTCTTCGAGCGTGGCGAGACCCAGATCATGGGCGTCACCACGCTGAACATGCTCCGCATGGAGCAGCAGATCGACTCGCTCGGTCCGGAGACGCGCAAGCGCTACATGCACAACTACAACTTCCCGCCCTACTCGACCGGCGAGACCGGCCGCGTGGGCAGCCCCAAGCGCCGCGAGATCGGCCACGGCGCGCTCGCCGAGCGTGCGCTCGTGCCGGTGCTCCCGAGCCGCGAGGAGTTCCCGTACGCGATCCGTCAGGTGTCCGAGGCCCTCGGCTCCAACGGCTCGACGTCCATGGGCTCCGTGTGCGCCTCGACGCTCTCGCTCCTCAACGCGGGCGTGCCGCTGCGCGCCCCCGTCGCGGGCATCGCGATGGGCCTCATCTCCGACACGGTGGACGGTGAGACCCGCTACGCGGCGCTCACCGACATCCTCGGTGCCGAGGACGCGTTCGGCGACATGGACTTCAAGGTCGCCGGCACCCGCGAGTTCGTCACGGCGATCCAGCTCGACACCAAGCTCGACGGCATCCCCGCCTCGGTGCTCGCCGGTGCGCTGACCCAGGCGCGCGACGCGCGCCTGACGATCCTCGACGTCCTCGCCGAGGCCATCGACGTGCCCGACGAGATGTCCCCGAACGCCCCGCGCGTCATCTCCGTGAAGGTGCCGGTCGACAAGATCGGCGAGGTCATCGGCCCCAAGGGCAAGATGATCAACCAGATCCAGGAGGAGACGGGCGCGGACATCTCCATCGAGGACGACGGCACCGTGTACATCGGCGCCACCGACGGCCCGTCGGCCGAGGCCGCCCGCGCGGCGATCAACGCGATCGCCAACCCGCACGTCCCGGAGATCGGCGAGCGCTTCGTCGGCACGGTCGTCAAGACGACGTCGTTCGGCGCGTTCATCTCGCTCTCCCCGGGCAAGGACGGTCTGCTGCACATCAGCCAGATCCGCAAGCTCGTGGGCGGCAAGCGCGTCGAGAACGTCGAGGACGTGCTGTCCATCGGCCAGAAGGTCCAGGTCGAGATCGGCGAGATCGACCCGCGCGGCAAGCTCTCGCTGCACGCCGTGGTCGAGGAGGAGGCTCCGGCCGACGCTCCCGCGACCGAGGGCGCGGACGCCTGACGTGCCCTGGGACCTCCCGCTCGTCCCGGCGGGTGACGCCGGGGCCGAGCTGACCGCCGGGCAGGACGGCGCGACGATCCGTCGCTCCGTCCTGCCCGGCGGGGTCCGCGTGCTCACCGAGTCGATGCCGGGCCTGCGCTCGGCGACGATGGGCGCGTGGGTGGGCGTCGGATCGCGCGACGAGACCGACGGCCACTTCGGCTCGACGCACTTCCTGGAGCACCTGCTGTTCAAGGGCACCGCGCGCCGCTCGGCGATGGACATCGCCGAGGCGTTCGACGCCGTCGGCGGCGAGGCCAACGCCGCGACCGGCAAGGAGCACACGTGCTACTACGCGCGCGTGCTCGACGCGGACCTGCCCATGGCGGTCGACGTCGTCGCCGACATGGTGACGTCCGCACGCCTGGACCCCGACGAGCTCGAGACCGAGCGCGGCGTGATCCTCGAAGAGCTCGCGATGAACGACGACGACCCCTCGGACGTCGTGCACGAGGAGTTCGCGGCCGCCGTCCTCGGCGGTCACGCGCTCGGCCGCCCCATCGGCGGCACCCCGGACACGATCAACGCGGTCCCGCGCGACGCGGTCTGGGAGCACTACCGGTGGCACTACCGCCCGGAGACGCTCGTCGTCGCGGCGGCCGGCGGCGTCGACCACGACACGCTCGTCGCGCAGGTGGGCCAGGCGCTGCACGACGGCGGCTGGTCGCTCGACGCGGCCACCGCGCCGCGACCCCGGCGCGACCCCGAGGACCCCGCCCTCGCCGGTGTCGGGACCACGGGCGTCGAGCTCTCGGTCCACCGGGCCGTCGAGCAGGCGAACGTCGTCATCGGCGGCACGGGCCTGTCGGCGACGGACGACCGTCGCTTCACGCTCTCCGTGCTCAGCGCGGTGCTGGGCGGCGGCATGAGCTCGCGCCTGTTCCAGGAGATCCGCGAGAAGCGCGGCCTCGCGTACTCGACGTACTCCTTCGCCTCGGGTCACGGCGGCATCGGCACGTTCGGCCTCTACGCCGGGTGCGCGCCGTCGAAGGTCGACGAGGTGACCGAGCTCCTGCACGCCGAGCTCGACCGCCTCGCCGGCGACGGCATCACCGGTGCCGAGCTCGACCGCAGCATCGGCCAGCTCTCCGGCGGCATGGTCCTCGGGCTCGAGGACTCCGGCTCGCGCATGAGCCGGCTCGGCAAGGCCGAGCTCGTCTACGGCGAGCTCCTGAGCGTCGAGGAGTCGCTCGACGCGATCCGCTCGGTCACGGCCGACGACGTGCAGAAGCTGGCGAGCGAGCTCGCCTCGCGGCCCCGGTCCGTCGTGCGCGTCGGGCCGTTCGGCGGCTGAACCGTCGCCGACCACGGCGACTCGCGGCGGCCGTCCTCCTCCCGGAGGGCGGCCGCCGTCGTGCCGGGCCGGTGCGGTGGGCGGGCTCGGCGCCGGTGCCGCGGACGGCGCACCGGCCGGCCCGCGCACCGGCGATAGGGTGACGGGCGTGAGCGAGCAGAACATCCCCGCGCCCGATCCCGCCGCGACCGCCCCCGGCCAGGGGCCGGGCCGCCCGTTGCGGGTCGCCGTCCTCGGCGCGGCCGGACGCATGGGCGCGACCGTGTGCGCGGCCGTCGAGGGCGCGGCGGACCTCGACCTCGTCGCGCGCCTGGACGCCGGCGACGAGGTCACGTCCGCCACGCTCGGCGGCGCCGACGTCGCCGTCGACTTCACCGTCCCGTCCGCGACCGAGGCGAACGTGCACGCGCTGATCGACGCGGGCGTGCACGCCGTCGTCGGGACCACGGGCTGGACGGACGAGAGCCGAGGCCGCGTCACCGAGCACCTCGAGCGTGTCGCCGCGGGCGGCGGCCCCGCCCTCGGCGTCCTGATCGCCCCGAACTTCGGCCTCTCGGCCGTCCTCGCGATGACGTTCGCCGCGAAGGCCGCCCGCTACTTCGAGTCGGCCGAGGTGATCGAGCTCCACCACCCGGACAAGGTCGACGCGCCGTCCGGCACCGCCCGGCACACCGCGGCGGCGATCGCCGCCGCGCGCGCCGACGCGGGCCTCGCGGCGAGCCCCGACGCGACGGAGACGGGGTGGGAGGCGCGCGGCGCCGACGTCGACGGGGTGCGCGTGCACGCGGTGCGTCTGCGCGGCCTCGTCGCGCACGAGGAGATCCTGTTCGGCAACGCGGGCGAGCAGCTCGTCATCCGCCAGGACTCGTTCGACCGCGTCTCCTTCATGCCGGGCGTGCTGCTCGCCGTGCGCGAGGTCGTCGGGCGCCCGGGCCTGGCGGTCGGTCTCGAGAACGTGCTGGACCTGGCGTGAGCGCGCCCGGCGGTCCGGTCGGTCCCGACGCCGGCGGCGGCAGCGACGACGGCCGTCCGGAGGGGACGACCGGGCGGTCGCGCGCCGTCCGGCCCTGGAAGGCGATCGTCGGCGCGGTGCTCGTGACGATCCTGCTCGCGATCTACGTGTCGCAGGTGGCGTGGCGTGCCGCCGCGCTCATCGGGACGGGCGAACCCGTCGCGATGGTGATCGGGGCGGGCGTGCTCGTCCTGCCCCTGCTCGTGGTCGGCCTGGTCGGCCGCGAGTTCCTGCTCGCGGGGACCGTGCAGCGCATGGCCGACGACCTCGCCGCCCAGGGTCGGCTCCCGGTCGACGACCTGCCGCGCTCACCCGGCGGGCGCATCGACCGGGACGCCGCCGACGCGGCGTTCGGGCCGTACCGCGACGCGGTCGACGCCGACCCGCAGAGCTGGGAGGCGTGGTACCACCTGGCGTTCGCGTACGACGCCGCGCGCGACCGCCGTCGGGCGCGCGAGGCGCTGCGCAAGGCCGCGGCTCTCTACCGCGCCCGTCGCTGACCGAGGCGGTCCACCCGGCGTGGGCGGACCACGTCGGCAGGTCAGAGGCTCGTCCAGCAGTAGAGGCGGTGGCCCGCGTCGTCCGCCTGGACGCACAGGGTCGCGAGCCGGTGCAGGGCACCGGCCAGGTCGGCGGGGTCGGAGCCTTCCAGCTCCTCGGTGGCGGCCCAGCGCACGGCGACGGCGTCGAGGTCGGTCGGTGTCGCCGCGGCGAGCGCCGCGACGAGCTCCGCGGTGACCGCGACGACCCACGGACCCTCGTCGCCCGCGCTCGCGACGAGCTCCCCGTGCCGGGGGTCGCTCTCCGCCTCGGCGTACGGGCGGTCCGTGAGGAGGCCCGCGAGCGTGCCCAGCACGACGAACGGGTCGATCCCCTTGAGCTCGACCGTGGGGAACACCGGCTGGTTCGTCAGCGGGTCGGGGCTGCTCGGGCCCGTCCGTGCCGCGCGACCGGCCTGCGCGTCGTCGGGTGCGGAGAAGTAGTCGGTGAGGATGCCCATGGCGGTCGATCCTCGCAGGTCACGCGCGCGAACGGGTCACGGCGGTGTCACGGCTGCGTGACGAACGGTCGCGCGAGCCCTCAGATCTCGGCGGCCCACCGGCGTTCCACGACGTCGCGCACCCCGGTGGCGAGCGTCCGGGTCCGCCCGTCGGGCCCGAGCCCGGCGCCGGCGAGGAACGTCTCGCGCGCGGTGTCGCCGTCGAGCACCCACGTGACGACCTCCTCCGCGCCGTCCCGGCGCAGCCGGTCGACCGCGGCGGCGAGCAGGCGCGACCCGTGCCCGCCGCGCTGGTGCCGCGGCTCGACCTCGAGCGCGAGGACCTGCCCGGGCGCCACGGCGGCGAACCCGACGACGTCGGCGCCGACGCACGCGACGAGCACGCCGAACCCCGGTCCCGGAGGGGAGGAGATGGCGGCGGCCCACTGCTCGCGCATCCGCACGGTGTCGAGGGCGTCGAGCACGTCCTCGCCGAGGACCTCCTCGTGCGACGAGCGCCACGCGCCCACCTGGATCGCGGTCATCGCGACGTCGTCTCCGGGCACGGCGGGGCGGACGGAGACGTCGGCGGTCTCGCGGAAGAGGCTCACGGGTTCACCCTACGAGACGTGGGCCACGCCTCGGGCCGGCGCTCAGCCCCAGCCCAGGGCGCGCAGGCCGGCGGCCGTGGCCGCCGCCAGGACCACGACGACGATGAACGGCGCGCGCAGCGCGAGCGCGACGGCCGCGACGCCGAGCGCGGGCAGGCGCGCGTCGACGACCAGGGCCTGGCCGTCGCCGACCGTCTGGACCGCGACGAGCGCGGCGAGGAGCGCGGCGGTCACGAGCGCGGCCGTGCGCGCGACGCGCTCGTCGGCGAGCCAGTGCTCGGGCACGAGGTGCCCGGCGAGCTTGAGCGCGAAGCACAGCGCCGACGCGGCCAGCACGACGACCCACACGGTCGCTGACGTCATGAGGTCTCCTTCTCGTCCGTGGACGACGAGGGTGGCGCGCCCGCGGCGCGGCGTCGCCGTCGCGCGTCCACCTGCCCGATGACGATCGCGACGACGGCCGCGGCGAGCACCGGCACGCCGCCCGGCGCGACCGGGACGAGCAGGACCGCGACGAGGACGGCCGCCGCCGCGGTGAGCTGCATCGCCCGCGCTGCGAGCCGGGGCCACAGGAGGGCCAGGAAAGCGGCCGCCGCGGCGGCGTCGAGCCCCCACGCGCGCGGGTCGCCGAGCGCGTCGCCCGCGAGCGCGCCGACGAGCGTCATGGCGTTCCACAGCACGAAGATCCCGACGCCGGTCCACCAGAACCCCGCCCGGACGGCGCGGCGGGACCGCTGCGCCGTCGCGACCGCCGTCGACTCGTCGATGGTGAACTGCGCCGCGACGACCTTGTGCCACGACCGCAGCGCGAGCAGCGGGCCGAGCTGCGCTCCGTACAGCGCGTTGCGGACCCCGAGGAAGCCCGCGGTGGCGATCGCGGCCGTCGGCGCGCCGCCCGCGCCGACCACGCCGATGAGCGCGAACTGCGAGCCGCCCGAGAACATGAGCAGGCTCAGCGCCATGGTCTGCGCGACGTCGAGCCCCGCGACCACGGACAGCGCCCCGAACGAGATCCCGTACAGCCCCGTCGCGACGGAGACCGAGACGGCCTGGCGGACCGCGGCGCGGACCTCGTCCTCGACGGCGTGCTCGACGGCGCCCGTCACCTCGGCGTCGAGCGACGCGGGGGCGTCCGGCTCGGCGCCTGGGCGCGGGACGTCGTCGGGCCGGCTCATGCGTGCGGGTCGGCCGGGCCCTCGCCCGCCGCGGCGGCGTTGGCCGCGCGCTGGTGCGCGGTGAGGGACATGCGGTCGATCGCCGCGAGCGCGAGCGCCGAGACGACGAACGCGAGGTGGATGATCGTCTGCCACAGCATGGTCTCGGACGTGATGCGGTTGCTCGACGACTCGATGAACGTGCGCAGCAGGTGGATCGACGAGATGCCGATGATCGACATCGCGAGCTTGGTCTTGAGCACGTTCGCGTTGACGTGGCTCAGCCACTCCGGCTGGTCGGGGTGGTTGTCGAGGCGGATGCGCGACACGAACGTCTCGTAGCCGCCGACGATGACCATGATGAGCAGGTTGGAGATCATGACGACGTCGACGAGGCCGAGGACGGCCAGCATGATCTCCTCGGCGCCGTAGGTGTGCGTCTCGAGCTGGTGCGTGTCCGCGTTCATGACCGACACCTCGCCGGCGAAGCCGCCGACGATGAGGTGCCACAGCTCCTTGAGGAACTGCCAGACGTAGACCACCTGGGCCACGATGAGGCCGAAGTAGAGCGGTGCCTGGAGCCAGCGGGACGCGAAGATCATGTACCCGACGGTCGTGACGCGGGCGCTGGGCGAGGGGACGTTCGGGCTGACGGTCGACGCGGGCGACGAGGGCACGGGCGTGGGCTCTCCGGGAGTCGGTGGCAGGGGAGCGTCAGGCTACCAACGTGCGGCGTCGGCACGTCGTCGGTCACCACGGTGCCGGACGCGCCCGCCGGCCCCGCGGGCGTCGTGTCGACGTCCCGCGTCAGAGCGCGACGTACACGGTCTCGAGGTACTCCTCGAGACCCGCCTCCCCGCCCTCGCGGCCGAGGCCCGACTGCTTCAGCCCGCCGAACGGCGCGCTCGCGTCCGACACCATCCCGCGGTTGATGCCGATCATCCCGGCCTCGACCTCCTCGGACACCCGCACGGCGCGGTCGAGCGAGGTGGTGTACGCGTAGGCGGCGAGGCCGTACTCGGTCGCGTTCGCGAGCGCGAGGCCCTCGTCGTCGTCGCCGAACGCGACGACCGGCGCCACCGGCCCGAAGATCTCCTCGGTGACGACGCGCGCGTCCGGGTCGACGCCGGACAGCACGGTCGGCGCGTAGAAGTATCCCGTGGACCGCGGCCGGTCGGCACCCGTGAGGACCTGCGCGCCGCCGTCGGACGCGGCGTCGACGAGCTCGGCGACCTTGTCCACCGCCTTCGCCTCGATGAGCGGGCCGACCTGCGTCCCGTCCTGCGCGCCCGGACCGACCCGCAGGTCCTCGAACGCGGTGGCGAGCCGCTGCGCGAACTCGCGCGCGACGGCGTCGTGCACGAGGAAGCGGTTGGCCGCGACGCACGACTGGCCCGCGTTGCGCAGCTTCGCGACGAGCGCGCCCTCGACCGCGGCGTCGAGGTCCGCGTCGGCGAACACGAGGAACGGCGCGTTGCCGCCGAGCTCCATCGAGGTGCGCAGCACCTGGGGCGCGGCCTTCTCCAGGAGCGTGCGCCCCACGGCCGTCGAGCCCGTGAACGACAGCTTGCGCAGGCGCTCGTCGGCGAGGAGGGGCTCGGTGACGTCCGCGGCGCGCGACGACGGGACGACGTTGACGACGCCGATCGGCAGACCGCGGTCCGCGAGCTCGGAGCGGATGACCTCGGCCACGAGCGCCGTCGTCAGCGGCGTGAGCCGCGCGGGCTTGATCACGACGGTGCAGCCCGCGGCGAGCGCCGGCCCGATCTTGCGCGTCGCCATCGCGATGGGGAAGTTCCACGGCGTGACGAGGAGGGCCGGGCCCACGGGGCGACGGAAGACGAGCTGCCGGTTGCCGCCCGCGGGTGCGGTGCGGGCGAGCCCGTCGGCGCGCACCGCCTGCTCCGCGTACCAGCGCAGGAAGTCGGCGCCGTAGAGCACCTCGGCGCGCGCCTCGGCGAGCGGCTTGCCGCACTCGGCCGTGATGAGCGCGGCGACGTCGTCGGCGCGCGCGACGACCCGGTCGTAGACCGCGCGCAGGACCTCGCCGCGCTCCCGCGGGGGCGTCGCGCGCCACGCGGGCGCCGCCCGGTGCGCGGCGTCGAGGGCGCGCAGGGCGTCGGCCGGGCTCGCGTCGGCGACGTCGAAGAGGGACTCCTCCGTGGCCGGGTCCTCGACCTCGAACGTCCGGCCCCCCTCCGCCGGGCCCCAGTGCCCGTCGACGAGCAGCCCCGTGGGCACGTGCGCGACGAGCGCGGGGGAGAGGTTCGACGTCGAGGCGGGGCGGGACATGCTCCGAGTATCGCCCTCGGGGTCGCGGGGCCGCACCCGGGCGGCGGTCGCGCGGGGCGGTCCCGGGCCTGGACGGGCGCGGTGCGGGGAGCCGCCGCACGGTAGTTTGTGCACATGGTCCTTCCCGCCACCCCTGCGCGCCCGTTCGGTGCCGTCCTCACGGCCATGGTCACCCCGATGACGCCCGACGGCGCCGTCGACCTCGCGGCGGCGGCCCGGCTCGCGAAGCGCCTGGTGGACGACGGGAACGACGGTCTCGTGCTGAGCGGCACGACGGGCGAGTCGCCCACGACCCACGCGCCGGAGAAGCAGGACCTCGTGCGCGTCGTCGTCGAGGCGGTGGGCGACCGCGCGGCGGTCGTCGCCGGGGCAGGGTCCAACGACACCGACCACGCCCTGCGCATGGCGGAGCAGGCGGCCGAGGCCGGGGCCGACGGGCTCCTCGTCGTCTCGCCCTACTACTCGCGCCCCAGCCAGGAGGGCGTGTACCGGCACGTGACGGCGATCGCCGACGCGACCGACCTCCCCGTCATGCTCTACGACGTCCCCGGCCGCACGGGCGTGCGGATCGCGCCCGCGACGTACGCGCGGCTCGCGGCGCACGACCGGGTCGTCGCGAGCAAGGACGCGACGGGCGACGTGTACGCCGCCGCCAAGCTCGCCGCCGCGACCGGGCTCGCGTTCTACAGCGGCGACGACGGCCTGCTGCTGCCGTTCCTCGCGCACGGCGCGGCCGGCATCGTCTCCGTCTCCGGGCACGTGGTGGCCGGACCGTTCGCCGAGGTCGTGCGCCGCTTCGACGCGGGCGACCACGCGGGCGCGCTCGACGTCTTCCTCACCACGACGCCGGTCATCGACGCGCTCAACGGCGCGGGCTTCCAGGCCGTCATGGCCAAGGCCGCCGTCGAGCTGCTCGGCATCACCGACAACCGGTTCCTGCGCCTGCCGAACGTCGCGGCGACCGAGGACGACGTCGCGCTGGTCCGCGACGCCCTCGCGGCCGCGGGCGTGCTCGCCGGCGCTGCCGCACCCACGAACTAGCGAGGGCAGGAGCCCTCGAAACCCCCGGCTCAGCCACGACAGGAGGCCCCGTGAGCCATCCCCACCCCGAACTCTCCCTGCCTCCCGAGCTCCCCACCGGAGGGCTGCGCATCGTCGCCCTCGGCGGGCTCGGGGAGGTCGGCCGCAACATGGCCGTCCTCGAGTACGACGGGCGCCTGCTCGTCATCGACTGCGGCGTCCTCTTCCCCGAGGACAACCAGCCCGGCGTCGACCTCATCCTCCCGGACTTCGACTACATCGCGGACCGGCTGGACGACATCGAGGCGATCGTCCTCACGCACGGCCACGAGGACCACATCGGCGCCGTCCCGTACCTGCTGCGCCTGCGCCGCGACATCCCGCTCGTCGGGTCGCAGCTCACGCTGGCGTTCGTCGAGGCGAAGCTCAAGGAGCACCGCATCTCGCCCGTGACCCTCGCGGTCAAGGAGGGGCAGGTCGAGCAGCTCGGCGTGTTCCGCTGCGAGTTCGTCGCCGTGAACCACTCGATCCCCGACGCGCTCGCGGTCGCCGTGACGACCGGCGCCGGGACCGTGCTGCACACGGGCGACTTCAAGATGGACCAGCTCCCGCTCGACGGGCGCATCACCGACCTGCGCGCGTTCGCGCGCCTCGGCGAGCAGGGCGTCGACCTGTTCATGGTCGACTCGACCAACGCCGAGGTCCCCGGGTTCGTCACGCCCGAGGTCGAGATCGGCCCGGTGCTCGACAACGTCTTCGCGGCGTCGGAGAAGCGCATCATCGTCGCGTCGTTCTCCTCGCACGTGCACCGCGTGCAGCAGGTCCTCAACGCGGCGCACCACCACGGGCGCCGTGTCGCGCTCGTCGGGCGCTCGATGGTCCGCAACATGACCATCGCCGCCGAGCTCGGGTACCTCCACGTGCCCGAGGGCGTGCTCATCGACCTCAAGAAGGTCGACTCGCTGCGCGACGACGAGATCGTGCTCATGTGCACCGGATCCCAGGGCGAGCCCATGGCGGCGCTGTCGCGCATGGCCAACGGCGACCACAAGGTCCAGGTCGGCCACGGCGACACCGTGATCCTCGCGTCGTCGCTCATCCCGGGCAACGAGAACGCCGTGTTCCGCATCATCAACGGGCTCACCCGGCTCGGGGCGCGCGTCGTGCACGGCGGCAACGCCAAGGTGCACGTGTCCGGGCACGCGAGCGCGGGCGAGCTCCTCTACTGCTACAACGTGCTCAAGCCCAAGAACGTCATGCCGGTGCACGGCGAGGTCCGTCACCTCGTCGCGAACGGGGCGCTCGCGGTCCGCACGGGAGTGCCCGCGGACCGCGTCGTGCTCGCCGAGGACGGCGTCGTCGTCGACCTCGTCGACGGCAAGGCGTCGGTCGTCGGCGCGGTGCCGTGCGGGTACGTGTACGTCGACGGGTCGAGCGTCGGCGAGATCACCGACGCCGAGCTCAAGGACCGGCGCATCCTCGGCGAGGAGGGCTTCGTGTCCGTCTTCGCCGTCGTGGACTCCGCGACCGGCAAGGTGCTCGCCGGCCCCCAGATCCTCGCGCGCGGCTTCGCCGAGGACGACAAGGTGTTCCAGGACATCCAGCCGGAGGTCGTCAAGGCGCTCGAGGACGCGATCGCCGGCGGCGCGACCGACACGCACCAGCTCCAGCAGGTCATGCGCCGCGTCATCGGGCGGTGGGTCTCCAACCGCCTGCGGCGCCGCCCGATGATCGTCCCGGTGGTCGTCGAGGCCTGACCGGCGACGTCGTTCGCCGGCGCGAGAAGCGAGAAGTGGCCCCTGCCGTCGGTCTGGCGGGGGCCACTTCTCACGTCTCGGGGCTGGGGTCGTCACGTCCCGGCGCTGCGGACCAGCCCGGGGCCGACGGCGGCGAGCGTCGCGCCGTAGCGCGCGGTGCGCTCCGCGTCGTCGCCGGGGACGAGGCCGGCGAGCTCGAGCGAGACGAGGCCGTGCACGAGGCCCCACAGCCCGAGCGCGACGTCGTCGACGGCCCCCGTGTCGGGCACGAGGCGCGCGACGGCGTCGCGCAGCACGAGGAAGGTCGCCTCCTCGACGGCGCGGGGTCGGTCCGCGCCGGGCCGCACGCCGCGCGCGAACATCACGGCGTAGAAGTGCGGGTCCGCGAGCGCGAAGGCGCGGTACGCGCGGCCGAGGGCGGCGAGGTCCGCTCCCGGGTCGTCGGTCCGCTCGACCGCCGCGAGGTGGGCGGCGAAGCGCCGGAAGCCCTCGGCGGACACGGCGGCGACGAGGTCGTCGCGGCTGCCGAAGAGCGCGTACACCGCTGACGGGCTCGTGCCGGCGGCCACCGCGACCGACCGCACCGTCACCGCGCCCTCGCCGTGCTCGGAGAGGGCGCGCGACGTGACGTCGAGGAGGCGGTCGCGCAGCGCGTCGTCGTGCAGTCGGGGGCGTGCCACGCGACGAGTCTAGGGGGCTTGACCCGCGTATGCGAACGGTGTTCTATAACAGTGTTCGTAAACCCGGGCGGCGCGCGGTGCCCGGGTCGTCCTGCCCGTCCCACCCCGGAGGTTCCCGTGCTCGAGCTCACCGACGCCGCCCGCATCACCGCCGGCATCGTCCTGCTCACGGTCGTCGGCATCGAGTCCGGCGGCGCGTTCCTCGTCAAGGTCGTCACGCGGCGCGTGCCGGCGACGGGCTTCCAGACGTCCTTCTTCCGCGCCGGGCACGCGCACGCGGGCGTGCTCGTGGTCCTGGGTCTCGTGTGCCTGCTGCTCGCGGAGGCCACCGACCTCACGGGCCTCTGGCGGTGGCTCGCGGCCACCGGGGTGCTCGTCGCCGCGATCCTCCTGCCCGCCGGGTTCTTCCTCTCCGCCGTGGGCTCGGGACGCGAGGCGCCGAACCGGGCCGTCGTGCTGCTCCCGGCCGGCGGGCTGGTCCTCGCCTCGGGCGTCGTGACGCTCGCGATCGGGCTCTTCCTCGGGTGACGACGGCGGACCCGGGCCCGGCCGGCGTCCCCGGAGGTCCGCTGCGGCGTCGTGGGTGGTCACCGCTACGGTTCCCGCATGACCACCGCCGAGGACTTCGCCCCGCTCGAACCCGTCCGCCTCGTGACCCAGGCCCAGGGATGGAGCGTCATCTACTCGCCCGGCGGGCCGGAGTGGCACCAGCACCGGGACGCTCTCGAGCGTCGCGGCGTCGAGGGTTCCGGGTACGACTTCTCCGGCGCGCTCCAGGCAACGCTGACCGACCACGAGCCGAGCGTCCTCGACGCCGTCGGATTCGACCCCGAGGGCGGCATGGTGAGCGTCTACGGGTCGGACCTCGACGCGCTGCACGCCGCGGCCCGGCACCTGCACCGCCTGGTCACGGACGAGCAGGCGCTCGACGCGGCGCTCGCCCGGTCCACGGAGCTCGGGCTCGACGACTGAGGCGGCCCCGACGCCCACGGGCTGGTCGGCGGCCGTGAGAGCGTCAGCGGGAGCGCAGCACGTCGAGCTGGTCGGCGTGCCACTCGGCGACGTACCCGGCGATCCGCAGGTCGTCCACGGCCGTGCCCTGCCGGACCGCCGCGTCGAGCGCGTCGAGGTAGGCGCGGTCGGCCGCGAAGCGCGTGGCGACCGCAGCGCGACCGACGGCAGGGCTCCCGTGGCCGGGGACGAGCACGTCCACGTCGCGCGCGGCGAGCTCGAGCGCGTCGAGCGCGCCCCGGTAGACCCGGACGGGGTCCCGGGCGTCGGTGTCGACGAGCGGTACCTCCACGTCCGAGAGCATGTCGCCCGCCACGAGCACGCTCGCGTGCGGCGTGCGCACCACGAGAGCGGCGTGGCCCGGTGCGTGGGCGTCGTGCTCGACGACGGTCACCGTGCCCGGGCCGGAGGGCCCCGGGCCCTCCGGCGCGGTGACGGGCCAGGGGACCCGTCGTGCGCCGCGGGGGAGCGGGGTGAGCGTCCCCACGAGCGCGGGGTCGTGGCCGGGTGCGGCGGCGTCGGCCGACGCGAGGACCGCGGCCCGCCGCCGCCGCGTCGCGTCGGCGGTGCGCGCCGTCGCCCAGCGGGGCGCGTCGCCGAGCGCGGGCGACCACAGCACGTGGTCCCAGTGCGGGTGCGTCGCGAAACCGGCGGTCACGCGCCAGCCGCGCGCCCGGACCGCGGCGGCGAGCCCCTCGACCTCGGCGACCGTCACCGCCGGGTCGACGACCAGCGCCTCGCCGTCCGGCGCGGTGACGACGGTCGACGTCGTCGTCCAGATCTCCGCCGTGGCGACCCAGACGCCGGGAGCCACCTCGACGAGGTCGCGCGCTCGCGGCGCGGTGGTCGCCCCGAGCGGCGCGATGGCGTCCGGGCCGGCCGGTGGGCCGCTCGATCGGTCGCTCGGTACGTCGCGTCGCCCGGCGTGCGTGGGCTCGTGCACGGTGCCTCCGGTCCTCGTCCGCCACCGGTCCTCGTCACGGGTGGTCGCTCACCGGTCGTGGCCCGGTCGCGTCCCGGCCGGGACACGCGCCGCCGGGTCCGCGTCCGTGTCGTCCCCCGCAGGTAGGTTAGGACCACTATGGCGACCCGCACGTCCCCGCAGGCACGTCGGACCGCGAGCAACCGCACGCCAGCGCCCCGCACCTCGGCGCGCGGCGGTTCGTCCTCGGCCCGCGGCACGTCGCGCGCCGGTACCGGTCGCGGGCGGTCCTCCTCCTCCGGCACGCGCCGGCCCGCGCGGCGCCCCGCGTCGGGTCCGCCGTGGCCCGTCCGCGCGGTGCGGGCGGTCTGGCTCGGCGCCGCGCACGGCCTCGGAGCGCTCGTGCGCACCATCGGAAAGGGAGCAAGAGAGCTGGACCCGGCACACCGGCGCGACGGCGTCGCGTTCTTCCTCATCGCCCTCGCGGTCGTCGTCGCGGCCCGCGAGTGGTGGGGCATCCAGGGCACGTTCGGCCTGGTCGTCCACGGCGTCGTCGCCGGCACGTTCGGCCTCGCGGGCGTCGCGGTGCCCGTGCTCCTGCTCTGGCTCGCCGTGCGCATCATGCGCCACCCCGAGCGCGCCCAGGCGAACTCGCGGGTCGCGATCGGCCTCACCCTCATCGTCGTGTCGGTGTGCTCGCTCGTGCACATCTCCGAGGACCTCCCGGCGCCTCGCGACGGGTTCGAGGCCGTGCAGGACGCGGGCGGCATCGTCGGCTACCTCGCCGCGACGCCCGTGACCACCGGCCTGACGCCCTGGTTCGCGGTGCCCATCTTCCTGCTGCTCGGGTTCTTCGGGCTGCTGGTCGTCACCGCGACCCCGGTGCACCGGATCCCGAGCCGGCTGCGCGGCCTCTACGACGTGCTCACGGGCAACCACCGCGCGGACGACGAGGAGCTGGACGCCGACGGCCTCGCGCTCGCGGAGGGTGTCTCGCGCCACGACGGCACGGACGTGCCGGCGGGTCGTCGCCCGCGCAAGCCCCGGAAGACCAAGGCGCAGCGCGCGGCGGAGGCCGCCGAGATCGAGAAGCCCGAGGGCGGGTTCTCGGGCGACGAGGCGTTCGAGACGGCGGCGTTCCTCGACTACGAGGACGACTCCCCTCGCGGCCGGGGCAAGAAGCGCCGCGGCGACGACCCGGCGCCCGGCACCGCGCCGACCGAGGCGGTGCCCGCCGTCGGGCAGGGCCTCGCGCAGGACACCGCGGCAGCCGCGATGGGCGCCGTCGCCCCCGCCCCGGGCGACGGCGCGGGCAGCGTCCCGCCGCCCCCGCCGAGCAGTCCGCTGCCGCGCGGCGTCCAGCCGATGCTCGAGGGCGACACCGTCTACCTCCTGCCGAACGAGGACTCCCTGGTGAAGGGCGCGCCGCACAAGGTCCGCTCGGCCGCGAACGACCGGGTCGTCGAGGCGCTCACCCAGACCTTCGAGCAGTTCGAGGTCGACGCGAAGGTCACCGGCTTCACGCGCGGCCCCACGGTCACGCGGTACGAGGTCGAGGTCGGCCCCAAGGTCAAGGTCGAGCGCATCACGTCGCTCTCGAACAACATCGCCTACGCCGTCGCGAGCGCGGACGTGCGCATCCTCGCGCCGATCCCCGGCAAGTCGGCGATCGGCATCGAGATCCCCAACACCGACCGCGAGACGGTCGTGCTCGGCGACGTGCTCCGCTCGTCGGCGGCGCGCCGGACCGAGCACCCCATGGTCATGGGCGTGGGCAAGGACGTCGAGGGCGGCTACGTCGTCGCGAACCTCGCCAAGATGCCGCACATCCTCGTCGCGGGCGCGACGGGCGCCGGCAAGTCGAGCTTCATCAACTCCATGATCACGTCGATCCTCATGCGCTCGACGCCTGAGCAGGTGCGCCTCGTGCTCGTGGACCCGAAGCGCGTCGAGCTGACGATCTACGAGGGCATCCCGCACCTCATCACGCCCATCATCACCAACCCGAAGAAGGCCGCCGAGGCGCTCGACTGGGTCGTGCGCGAGATGGACGCCCGGTACGACGACCTCGCCGCGTTCGGGTACAAGCACATCGACGACTTCAACGCCGCCGTGCGCTCGGGCAAGGTCAAGCCGCTGCCGGGCTCCGAGCGCAAGATCGCCACGTACCCGTACCTGCTCGTCGTCGTCGACGAGCTCGCCGACCTCATGATGGTCGCGCCGCGCGACGTCGAGGCGTCGATCCAGCGCATCACGCAGCTCGCGCGCGCCGCGGGCATCCACCTCGTCCTCGCGACGCAGCGGCCGTCGGTCGACGTCGTCACCGGCCTCATCAAGGCCAACGTGCCGTCGCGCCTCGCGTTCGCGACCTCCTCGCTCGCGGACTCGCGCGTCGTGCTGGACCAGCCGGGCGCCGAGAAGCTCATCGGCCAGGGCGACGCCCTCTTCCTCCCGATGGGCGCGGCGAAGCCGATGCGCGTCCAGGGCGCGTGGGTCTCCGAGTCCGAGGTGCACGCCGTCGTCGAGCACGTCAAGGGCCAGCTCAAGCCGGTGTACCGCGAGGACGTCACGCAGGCCGCGGCGAAGAAGCAGATCGACGAGGACATCGGCGACGACCTCGACCTGCTGCTGCAGGCCGCGGAGCTCGTCGTGACGTCGCAGTTCGGCTCGACGTCGATGCTCCAGCGCAAGCTGCGCGTCGGGTTCGCCAAGGCCGGCCGCCTCATGGACCTGCTCGAGTCGCGCGAGATCGTCGGCCCCTCCGAGGGGTCGAAGGCGCGCGAGGTCCTCGTCTCGCCCGAGGAGCTGCCGTCCGCGCTCGCGCTGATCCGCGGCGAGCCGGCACAGGACGTCTTCGACGGCCAGGCACCCGCGTCCGCAGCGGCGCCTGGTGGCGGGACGGGGCACGACTACGGCGAGGGCACCGACGGGCACATGCCGCCGGTGGCGACGGACTACCACGACGGGGCCGACGTGGAGTCAGGCTGGCGCTGAGGGCGCACGGGGTGGGACCGGAGCCGCCCCGGGATCGGCACCGCGAGGAGCGGTCGCCGGTCGGGGCACCCCTGAGCACCCCCTAGGCTGGTGGCGTGGTCACCGCCGTCCCTTCGCCGTGGAACTCCGCGAACCTCGTCACCATGGCGAGGATCCTGCTCGTCCCGTTCTTCGCGTGGGCGCTGCTCGTCGACGGCGGGGAGTCCGTCACGTGGCGGCTGGTCGCGACGGGCATCTTCGTCCTCGCCGCGACGTCGGACCGCCTGGACGGCTACCTGGCGCGCAGGTACGACCTCGTCACGGACCTCGGCAAGCTGCTCGACCCGATCGCGGACAAGCTGCTCGTCGGCACCGCGCTCGTCCTGCTCGCGTGGCCCCTCGGCGTGCTGCCCTGGTGGGTGCCCGTGGTCGTGCTCGCGCGCGAGCTCGGCGTCACGCTCCTGCGGTTCGCGGTCCTCAAGTACGCGGTCATGCCCGCGTCCCGCGGCGGCAAGCTCAAGACCGTGCTCCAGACGGTCGCGATCACGCTCTTCCTCCTCCCGCTGGCGCACCTGCCCGCGTGGATCGGCGTCGTCGCGTGGGTGGTGCTCGCCGCGGCGATCCTCGTCACCGTCGTGACGGGCGTGGAGTACGCCTACCAGGGCTGGCGGCTGCGGCGCGACGCGATCCGCGCGGCCCGCCTCGCCGAGCGCGGGGCGACGCCGGGCGCCGCGTCGACGTCATGACGGGAGCGGCCCGCGACGCCGAGGCCGCGGGGCCCCTGGTCGCACGACCGGACGTCGTCGGCCTCCTCGCCGCGCTCGAGGCGCGCGGGTGGACCCTCGCGACCGCCGAGTCGCTCACGGGCGGGCTGCTCTCCGCGACGATCGTCGACGTCCCGGGCGCGTCGCGCGTGCTCCGCGGCGCGGTCGTCGCCTACGCGACGGACGTCAAGCAGTCGGTGCTCGGGGTCGACGGCGACCTCCTCGCCGCGCACGGGGCGGTCCACCCGGACGTCGCGCGCCAGATGGCGGAGCGGGTACGGGAGGTGCTCGGCGCGGACGTGGGGGTCGCGACCACGGGCGTCGCGGGACCGGACCCGCAGGACGGCCGACCACCGGGCACGGTGTTCGTGGCGGCGAGCGGGCCCCGCGGGACGCACGTACGGCGGCTGCACCTCGACGGCGAGCGCGCGGCGGTCCGCGCCGGGACCGTCGCGGCGGCGGTCGACCTCGCGCGCGCGGTGACGGAGGACCGGCCCTCCGCGGACCGGCGGGGTGAAATCCGCGGGTGAACCGTGGTCGCCCGAGCGGCCCGCAGAGCCCGGTCCGGGAGGTGCAGGTGGAGAGGTCGTGAACGTGCCGCGGGGGGTTCGCCGGGCGGCGGGGTGCGGGAACAAGGCCCCACGTCGGGACGTTGCACAGCACGTGATCGCCAACAGGACCGTCAACCGACCGGTGGGCCGCACGGACAACGCGCCGACGGCCGGTCCGGCACGCCGCACCGGAGACGTGAGCGGACCGCGGGCGGGGTACGGTAGGACGACCCCGTCACGCGGGGCAGTGAACAGGAAGACCGGCACGAGCAGTACGCGCACCCCGGTGGGGGCCTCACCGGCTCCCGGGGGCGCACGGGACACGGAAGGGGGTCGCCAGATGATTGTTCTTCGACGAGAGATCGGGGACGTGCTGCGAGACGCTCGCCAGCGACAGGGGCGCACCCTGCGAGAGGTGTCCTCCGCCGCGCGGGTCTCGCTGGGCTACCTCAGCGAGGTCGAGCGCGGTCAGAAGGAAGCGTCGTCGGAGCTCCTCGGCTCGATCTGCGAGGCGCTCGACATCCCGATGTCGTTGGTGCTGCGCGAGGTCAGCGACCGGGTCGCCGTCGCCGAGGGTCTGCTCATCCCGGACACGATCCCGGCAGACTTCGCGACCGCGGTCCTCGGGCGGCAGAACCCCGACGGCACCGCACGACGAGAGGACCTGCAGCCCGTCGGCTGACGGTCCACGCCGGGGCCGCCCCGGAGCAGGTGCCGGGCAGAGACGCCCGCGATCACCCGCTCGCGGGCGGCGCCTGGCACGAGGGACACCAGAAGACCGGACGTTCGTACGGCGGCTCGTTCGCCGTACCTTCTGCGACAGGCGTGCCACAGACGTGGCACGCCTTTCGTGTGCGCGCGTGCACGTGACGCACGACGCCGGCCCGGGGGTCGAACCCGTGCCGGACGGTGCGCTGCATGAGCGCTCGTGCCGTCGTGAGCACGCCCGCGAGGTCCTCGACGTCCCGGACCGGCGTCCACGGGTAGATCCGCTCCGCGAAGAGCGACTCGGCCGTGTAGATCGTGCCGATGCCGGCGACGAGGTGCTGGTCGAGCAGCGCCTCCGCGACCGGGACGCCGGTCCTCTCCCGGCCCGGCCGGTGCCGTGGCCCGGTGCCGCCCGCGGCGTCGTCCGCCCGCAGGCGCACGACGGCCTCCACGACCCCCTCCGTGGGGAAGTCGTCGGCCAGCACGTCGGGGCCGAGCGGGCCGGTGATGGTCGGCTCGTCGGCGGTGCGCAGCACGTGGAGCATCCCGATGCGGTTCCCGACTGCCGTCCACCACGCGTTGGCGAGCACCACGCGCACCGACGGCTCCGCGGCGCGCGCGTCCCGGGCGCCCGTGCGCGCGATCCGCCACGACCCCTCCATGCGCAGGTGCGTGTGCAGCGACCGACCGTCGTCGAGCCGCGTGAACAGGTGCTTGCCGTACGGGACGTTCGCCACGACCGTGCGGCCCGTGAGGTCGGCCTCCGCGGCGGTCGGCCACCGCAGCTCCGCGCGCACCAGCACACGCCCGGCGAGCGCCTCGTCCAGACGCGCGGACACGAGCCGCAGGATGTCACCCTCGGGCACGGCCGTCCCTCCCGATGCTCGGCGGGCGTCCCCGGCTCCCACCGGGTCGTGATCGCAGGGGTGCCACGTCAGGCCGCCCGCAGACCGCGCGGCGTCGCGCGGAACCCGGCGTCGAGGAGGGCACGGACCGCCTCGTCGGCGGACGTGGCCGTCGTGCCCGCCCCGGCCAGCGCCTCGACGCCGTCGACCCGCTGCACCACGACCTTGCCGAGCCGGCCCGCGCGCACCGCGCGGACGAGCTCGGCGCTCGCCTCCGCGAGCCGCGGGCCGTCGACGAACGAGAGGACCGACCGTCCTCCGCGCTCGACGTACAGGGCGAGGTCGCCGTCGCTCAGCACGACGACGGCCCCGGCCTTGCGCCCGGGGCGGTGCCCGCGAGACGCCTCGCCACTGGTCGCCGCACGATCCGACGGCGCTCCGCCGCCGGCCGGCGCGGCCGCCGCGGTGCCCGGCCCCGGGCTCGCCGCGGCCGGTCGCGCGGGCCACGGCAGCGCGGCCCCGTAGGGGTTGGCGGGGTCGGTCGCCGCGAGGAGCACCGCGCCCGGGCGAGGGCCCCCGCGCGACGTGCCGTCGTCGGGACGCGGCCGAGGCAGGCCGTCCGGCCCGGTGCCCGACCCGCGGGCCGCGGCGGACTCGATCGCCCGCTCACGGTCCTGGGCGTCGGTGCGGAGCTGGTCGACCGCGCCCGGCAGCGCGAACTGGGAACCGCCGAGGTGCTCGACGAAGTACCCGCGCCGCGCCGCCCCGGTCGCCTCCAGCTCGCTCAGCACGCGGTACACCGCGCGGAACGACCCCGCGACGCCCTCGGCGGGGGCGACGGCGCGCGTGAGCACCCCGTGCCGGTCGAGCAGCACGCGCGCGAGCGCGTGCGCGCGCCGGGTCGGGTCGGTCTCGCGCGGCGGCAGCGCCGACCAGCGGCCCGCTCCGCCGCGCAGCGTGGTGTCCGGGGACGTCGGCGGCCGCAGGCCCGCGAACCGGCCGCGCCCCACCGGACGGGCGCGCGCGGGAGCCCGGGGGGCGCGGTGCGCACCACCGCCCGTGCCGAGCCGGGCGCGCAACGAGCCCAGCCCGTCGTTGGTCACGTGCCCCGACCAGACGAGGTCCCACAGCGCCTCGAGCGTCGGCCCGACCTCGGCGCCCGCCCGCTCGGCGAGCCGTGGGAGGAAGTAGCCGCCCGAGCCGTCGAGCAGGTCGAGGAGGGTCGCGTGGAGCCCGGTCTCCGGCGCGGGACCGGGGTCCGGCAGCGTGAGCGGCGCCCACTCGGCCAGGTGGAGGCTCACGAGCCCGTCGCCCCCGCCCGAGCCGGGCAGCGGGGCGTGGCCGCACCACACGACCTCTCCGGTCGTCGTGAGCTCGTCGAGCATCGTCGGCGTGTAGTCCGTGACCCGCGACGGCAGGACGAGCGTCTCGAGCGCCGACGCGGGCACGGCGGCCCCCGAGAGCTGCTCGACGACGCGCAGGAGGCCGTCGGCCCCGCGCAGCGCACCCAGCCCCTGCCACCGCGGGAGGAAGACGCCGAGGGTCTCGGACGCCACCGGTTCGACCTCCGCGCGCAGCGCGGCGAGCGAGCGGCGCCGCAGCACGCGCAGCACCTCGGCGTCGCACCAGTCGTCGCCGGTGCCCCCGATCGACTCCGGCCGCAGGCGACCGCGGACGACCATCCGGGCGGCCTCGAGCCGCTCCAGCGTCTGCGCCACGACGGCGACGCCGAGGCCGAGCCGCGCCGCGACGTCCGCCGCGGTGAACGGTCCGTGGGTGCGCGCGTGGCGCCGCACGAGGTCGCCGAGCGGGTCGGGCACGGGCTCGGTGAACACCTCGGGGATGCCGACGGGCAGCGCGACGCCGAGCGCGTCGCGCAGTCGCCCGGCGTCCTCGACGACGGCCCACTGCACCGCCCGCCCGGGGACGACGCCCGCCAGCCGGACGCGGATCACGCGCCGGGCCGCCTCGAGCTCGCGGAGCCATTCCTGTGCGCCGGCGCGCACGTCCTCGCGCGTGCGGGCCGCGACCTCGGCGTCCGTGAGGGGGCCGACGCGGCGCAGCACGTCCCACACGTCCTCGGCGTGGCGGGCCTGGCGTTCCGGCGCGAGCGCGCCGAGCTCCGCCTCGGTCCGCTCGATCTGCGCCGGGTCGAGCAGGTCGGCGAGCTGGGCCGCGACGCCGTCCCCGTCGAGCAGCTCGGCGAGCAGCGTCGGGTCGAGAGACAGCGCCGCCGCCCGCCGCTCCGCGAGCGGGGCGTCGCCGTCGTAGAGGAACTGCGCCGTGTACCCGAACAGGAGGGACTGTGCGAACGGCGACGGCGTCGGCGTCGTCACCTCGACGAGGCGCACGCGCCCGGCGGCGAGGTCGCGCATGAGGTCGGTGAGCGCCGCGACGTCGAAGTCGTCCTGCAGGCACTCGCGCGCGGCCTCGAGGACGATCGGGAACTCGGGGTACTGCGACGCGACCGACAGGAGCTGGGCGGAGCGCTGGCGCTGCTGCCACAGCGGCTGGCGGCGGTCCGGGCGACGCCGGGGGAGCAGGAGCGCGCGCGCCGCGGCCTCGCGGAACCGGGACGCGAACATGACGGACCCGCCGAGCTCGTCGCGCACCGCGTCGAGGACCTCGTCGGGGTCGAGGAGCAGGTCCTCCACGGGGACGACCGGCGCGTCGCCGCCGAGCCCGCCGGTCCCGTCGCTCGACCCCTCGAGCCACGGGTCCCCGGTGTCGGGCAGGCGCAGGACGATGCCGTCGTCCGCGTGCATCGCGGCGGCGTCGACGCCGTACCGCTCCCGCAGCCGCGCGGCGAGCACGAGCGCCCACGGGGCGTGGACCTTCGCCCCGTAGGGCGAGTGCACGACGACGCGCCAGTCCCCGAGCTCGTCGCGGAACCGCTCGACGACGACCGTCCGGTCGTCCGGGACGCGGCCGGTCGCGTCGCGCTGCTCGCGGAGGTAGGCGAGCAGGTTGTCGCTCGCCCACGCGTCGAGCCCCGCGGAGCGCAGCCGGTCGGCCGCGGCGTCGTGGTCGTCCGCCGCGAGGGTGTCGGTCTCGCGGACCCAGGCACCGAGGGCGCGGCCGAGCTCGGCGGGCCGGCCGGGGGAGTCGCCCTTCCAGAACGGCAGGCGCCCCGGGATGCCCGGCGCCGGGGTCACGAGCACGCGGTCGGGCGTGATGTCCTCGATGCGCCACGTGCTCGACCCGAGCGTGAACGTGTCGCCGACGCGCGACTCGTACACCATCTCCTCGTCGAGCTCGCCGACGCGCTTCCCGCCGCGCGGCGCCCGGCCGCCCGCGGTGTCCGGGTCGCCCGCGACGGTCCCGGAGTCCGTCGCGAGGAAGACGCCGTACATCCCGCGGTCGGGGATCGTCCCGCCGCTCGTCGCGGCGAGGCGCAGCGCCCCGGGACGACCCGTGATCCGCCCGGACGCGCGGTCCCACACGATCCGTGCGCGCAGCTCGCCGAAGTCCTCGCTCGGGTAGCGTCCTGCGAGCATGTCGAGCACCGCGTGCAGCGACGCGTCGCCCAGGTGGGCGTAGGGCGCGCTGCGGCGCACGACGGTCGCGAGCTCCGCCACCGTCCACTCGTCGACGGCGACCATGGCCACCACCTGCTGCGCGAGCACGTCGAGCGGGTTCGCGAGCACGTGCAGCTCCTCGATGCCCCCGGTGCGCATGCGCTCGGCCACGACGGCCGACGGCACGAGGTCGCCCCGGTGCGTGGGGAACACGACGCCGTGCGAGACGGCGCCCACCTGGTGCCCCGCGCGCCCGATGCGCTGGAGCCCGGACGCGACCGACGGCGGGGCGCCGACCTGCACCACGAGGTCGACCGCGCCCATGTCGATGCCGAGCTCGAGGCTCGACGTCGCGACGACCGCGGGCAGCCGTCCGTCCTTGAGCTCGGTCTCCGTGCGCGTGCGCTCGGCGCGGCTCATCGACCCGTGGTGCGCGCGGGCGATGACGGGCTCGACGCCGGAGCTCGCGCCCGACTGGGCCTGCACCTGGGCCGCGGTGACCGTCCCGGGGTCGAGGACGTCCTCGCCCTGACGCTCCGCCCACACCTCGTTCATGCGCGCCGTGAGCCGCTCGGCGCCCCGGCGCGAGTTGGTGAAGACGAGCGTGGAGCGGTGGTCGGCGACGAGGTCGACGACGCGCTCCTCGACGTGCGGCCACACCGACGGCCGCGGCGGGCGCACGTCTGGCGCCCCGGTGGGTCGCGAGGTCGCCGGACCCGACAGGTCGGGCTCGCCCGGGGGCAGGGGCGGAAGGCCGTCGGTCGTCGTCCCCGGCGCCGTGGCACGCCCACCGGGATCGTCTGCCCCCGCCGCCGTCCGCCTCGAGGTGTCGGGCACGAGCGCGGCCGTGCCGAGGTCCGCGAGGTCGGGGACGGGCACCACGACGTCGACCTCGATGCGCTTGCTCGCGGGCGGCTGCACGACGACCACCTCGCGCCCGGCCTCCGCCTCCGGGCGGTGGCCGCCGAGGAACGTCGCGACGGCCTCGACGGGTCGGACCGTCGCCGAGAGCCCGACGCGCTGCGCGGGCGGTCGGCCCTGCGCCTCCAGGAAGGCGTCGAGCCGCTCGAGGGACACGGCGAGGTGCGCGCCGCGCTTGGTCCCCGCCACGGCGTGGATCTCGTCGACGATCACCGTCTCGACGCCCGCGAGGCCCGCACGGGCCTGCGAGGTCAGCACGAGGAACAGCGACTCGGGCGTCGTGATGAGGATGTCCGGCGGGTGCGTCGCGAGGCGCCGCCGCTCGCTCGTGGGCGTGTCGCCCGTCCGGGTGCCGACGACGACGTCCGGCACCTCGAGCCCGAGGCGCACCGCCGCCTGCCGGATGCCCGCGAGCGGCGACCGGAGGTTGCGCTCGACGTCGGCGGCGAGCGCCTTGAGGGGCGACACGTACACGACGCGGCAGCGGTGCTCCCGGGCGACCTCCTCGCCGGCCCTCGGCGCGCCCATGATCCGGTCGAGCGACCAGAGGAACGCCGCGAGCGTCTTGCCCGACCCGGTCGGGGCGACGACGAGCGCGTGCCGGTCGCTCGACACCGCGTCCCACGCCCCCGCCTGCGCGGCGGTCGGGGCGTCGAACGCGCCCGAGAACCAGGAGCGCGTGGGCGCGGCGAAGCGCGCGAGCGGGTCCGTGGTCACCCGCTCATTGTCGTCGCGCCCACCCACACGCGCCGCGCGACGGGAGACCGGTGTGCCGCCCGCGCGAGGGACGGCGGCCGAGCGCCGCGTCGGCGCGCCGACGCCGCGTGCCGGGACGCGTCGCCCGCCGCGGGGCCGGGCCCGTCCGGGCGAGGAGGGGGTGGACCCGCCCCTCGTCCGTGGGAGGCTGGTGCCGTGCGCTACCGCGAGTTCTCCGAGCTGGTCGACGAGGTGTTCGGCGCGTCCCTGGGACGCGCCTACGTCCGTGAGCAGGTGCTGTCCGCGCTCGACGACCGGACGGCCGCCCAGGCCCTCGAGGACGGCGTCGAGCCGCGCGTCGTCTGGCACGCCCTGTGCGACGCGCTCGACGTGCCCGACGCGCGGCGCTGGGGCCACGACGACCACCGCCAGGCGCCGCCCCGCCGGTGAGCGCGGCACGCCGGGTCCCGGCCTCCGACCCGGTCGAGGGGCACACCGCGCCGCGCGCGACCATGATGGCGCCATGAGCGTCCCCGCCCGTCGTCGCCCCGCGCCGGGGCCGCGCGTCACCGCCGCGGACGTCCGCGGCGCGGTCTGGTCGCTCGTCTCGACGACCGTCGGCCTGGGGCTCGCGATCTGGTTCGTGCCCGGGGTCGAGGTCACCAACCCGTGGTCGCTCCTCCTCGCGGCGCTCGCGGTCGGTCTGGGCGACGTGCTCCTGCGCCCCGTGCTGCGGAGCCTCGCGCACCGGTTCGGCGTGGTCGGCGCGCTCGTGTCCGGCGTGGTGGCCCAGCTCGCGGTCGCGTGGGCGGCCCTCACGTACCTGCCGGGGTTCCGGAGCGGGTCCTGGGTGGACGTCCTCGCGGTCCTCGTGCTCGCCGCCGTCCTCATGGCGATCGGGCGCTGGGTCGTGGGGGCGAGCGACAACGAGTACGTCCTGGGCGACCTCCTCCGGCGCGCGCGCCGGCAGGCCGGTCTGCCGCGACGGGACCGCGGCGCGGTGGGCGCGGCCGAGCGCCCGGCCGGCCTGCTCGTCGTCCTGCTCGACGGCGTCGCGCGCCCCACGCTCGACTACGCGCTCCAGGCCGGGCTCACCCCGACCCTCGCGCGCTGGCTCGGGAGCGGCAGCCACCACCTCACGACGTGGTGGGCCCGCGTGCCCGCGACCACGCCCGCCTCGACGATCGGACTCCTGCACGGCTCGACCGAGCACGTGCCCGCGTTCCGCTGGTGGTCGCGTGCCCTCGGGCGGCTCGTGGTGACGAACCGGCCCGCCGACGCGGCGGCGGTCGAGGCCCGCACGAGCGACGGTTCCGGGCTGCTCGCGGGCGGGGGAGTCGCCGTCTCCACGATGTTCTCCGGCGACGCGGCGACGAGCCTGCTCGTCATGAGCCGGGCGCGCGAGGGGCTCGGGCCCGGCCAGATGTTCGTGCACTTCTTCGCGAGCCCGTTCGTGCTCGTGCGTGCGGTCGTCGTCGCGCTGGGAGAGTTCTTCAAGGAGCTCTACCAGGGCTGGCAGCAGGCCGTGCGCGGCGTCGAGCCCCGCGTCTCGCGCCTCGGCTGGTACCCGGTGCTGCGCGCGGTCACGAACGTCGTGCTGCGCGACCTCAACACGACGCTCGTCGCGGAGCAGCTCGTGCGCGGGGCGCCGGTCGTGTGCGTCGACCTCGTCGACTACGACGAGATCGCCCACCACGCCGGGCCGCTGCGCCCCGAGTCGCTCCGCGCCCTGGAAGGCCTCGACCGCGTCGTCGGGCTCTGGGAGCAGGTCGCGGCCGTGTCCCCGCGCCGGTACGACGTCGTCGTGCTGTCCGACCACGGGCAGTCGCTCGGGTCCACGTTCGAGCAGGTCGAGGGCCGGTCCTTCCTCGACGAGGTCCGTCGTCTGATGGCGCTCCGACCCGGCCCGCACGAGGGCCCCCGCGCGGGCGAGGGCAGGTCGCGGGGTGAGGGACGCCGTCGGGCCACGGCCCCGGACAGCGAGGCGTGGGGCCCGACGAACACGGCCCTCAACGCCCTGCGGCCCGCGGCGCCCGAGGCCGTCCCGGAGGGCGCGGGGCGCATGCTGGTCGGCCCGGACCGCTCCGAGCGACGCGGCGGTCCCGGGGCCGCCGCGCTGCCCGAGCTGCCCAAGGTCGCGGTGGTGGGGTCGGGCAACCTGGGCATGGTGTGGTTCCCGCGCGAGCCGCGGCGGCTCACCGGGGACGAGGTGCGCGCGCGGTGGCCCGCGCTGCTCCCGGGCCTCGTGGCCAGCCCCGCCGTCGGCGTCGTCGTCGAGCGCGGGACCGGCGGCGCGCTGCGGGCGCACGGACGGGGCGGCTCGCGCGACCTGCGGACCGGGGAGGTCGTCGGGCAGGACCCGCTCACGGGCTACGGGTCGCGAGCGGCGGCGGACCTGCTGCGCGTCGCGGACCTCGAGGACGCGGGCGACCTCGTGCTCGTCTCGCGCGTGGACGAGGTCGGGATGGTGCACGCGTTCGAGGGGCTGGTCGGGTCGCACGGCGGCCTCGGCGGGGCGCAGAACGAGGCCGTGCTCCTGCATCCCGCGCACCTGGCGCTGCCCGACGACGAGCTCGAGGACGTGGACGGCGCGCGCATGCTCGTCGGGGCCGAGGCGGTCCACCGGCGGCTCGTCGCCTGGCTCGGCGACCTCGGCCTGCGACCCGCCGCGCCCGCGGCGGAGGGGGAGCCGTGAGCGTCCGCGTGACGTGGCTCGGTCACTCGAGCGTCGTCCTCGACCTGGGCTCCGGCCGCGCCGGCGTCCCGGGCGTGCGGCTCGTCACCGACCCGCTCCTGCACCGGCACGCCGGGATGCTGCGGCGGCGCGGGGAGAGGCCCGCCGCGGTGTGGCAGGGCAGCGACGCCGTCCTCCTCTCGCACCTGCACCACGACCACGCCGAGCTGCGCTCCCTGCGCCTCCTCGGCGACGCGCCCGTGCTCACCGCCCCGGCGAACGCGCGGTGGCTGCGGGCCCGGGGCCTGCGCGGCGTCGGGCTCGACGACGCGTGGCACGCGGTCGGTCCGGCCGCGGCGGGGGTCGAGGTGCGCCTCGTGACGGCGGTGCACGGGCACCGGCCGATGCCGCACCGGCCCAACGCGGCGAACGGGCACCTCGTGCGGTCCGACGGTCCGCGCGGCGTGCGGGTCTGGGTCGTCGGGGACACCGAGCACTACCCGGACATGGTCCACCTCCCGGCGCTCGCGGGCGGCCCCGTGGACGTCGCGCTCGTCCCGGTGGGCGGGTGGGGCCCGCGCCTGTCGGGCGGGCACCTCGGCCCCGCTCAGGCGGCGCGGGTGTGCGCCGAAGTGGGCGTCGGCGTCGCGATCCCGGTGCACTGGGGCACGCTGCACGCACCGGGCGGACGGCACCTCCCGCGCGGCTGGATGGACCACGCGGGGGCGGCGTTCGAGGCCGCCGCGCAGCGCGAGGCGCCGGGCACGCGGGTCGTGGTGCTGCGGCCGGGGGAGGCGTGGTCGTCGTCCGGCGACGCGCGAGACGCGTGACACGCCGAGGTGCGCGTTCCGGGATCGAACACGTGTTCGGCTAGAGTTGTGCACAGGGCCCGCCGCGGCGGGCCCAGGACGCCGGTCCAGCACGACGATCCACAGGTTCGCGGGTCGCCGGAGCCGCGTGTCGGTGGCTGCCCGTAGCGTCGGGCCACAACGAACAGATGAACGTCGAACCGAAGGTGGACTGACATGCCCGCACCCGCAGACCGCGAGAAGGCGCTCGAGGCAGCCCTCGCCCAGATCGACCGGAGCTTCGGCAAGGGCTCCGTCATGCGCCTCGGCGAGGAGGGCCGCGCTCCCGTCGAGGTCATCCCCACGGGGTCCATCGCGCTCGACATCGCGCTCGGGATCGGCGGCCTGCCGCGCGGGCGCGTCATCGAGGTGTACGGCCCGGAGTCCTCCGGCAAGACGACCGTCGCGCTGCACGCGGTGGCGAGCGCGCAGCGCGCGGGCGGGATCGCGGCGTTCATCGACGCCGAGCACGCGCTCGACCCCGAGTACGCCAAGAAGCTCGGCGTGGACACCGACGCGCTGCTCGTCTCCCAGCCCGACACGGGGGAGCAGGCGCTCGAGATCACGGACATGCTCATCCGCTCGGGCGCGCTCGACATCATCGTCATCGACTCCGTCGCGGCCCTCGTGCCCAAGGCCGAGATCGAGGGCGAGATGGGCGACAGCCACGTCGGCCTCCAGGCCCGCCTCATGTCGCAGGCGCTGCGCAAGATCACGGGTGCGCTCAACGCGTCCGGGACGACGGCGATCTTCATCAACCAGCTCCGCGAGAAGATCGGCGTCTTCTTCGGCTCGCCCGAGACGACGACCGGTGGCAAGGCGCTGAAGTTCTACGCGTCCGTCCGGCTCGACATCCGCCGCATCGAGACGCTCAAGGAGGGTACCGACGCGGTCGGCAACCGGACCCGCGTCAAGGTCGTCAAGAACAAGATGGCCCCGCCCTTCAAGCAGGCCGAGTTCGACATCCTCTACGGCGTCGGCATCTCGCGCGAGGGCGGCCTCATCGACATGGGCGTGGAGCACGGGTTCGTGCGCAAGTCCGGGTCGTGGTTCACCTACGGCGGCGACCAGCTCGGCCAGGGCAAGGAGAACGCGCGCTCGTTCCTGCGCGACAACCCGGACCTCGCCAACGAGCTCGAGAAGAAGATCAAGGAGAAGCTCGGCGTCGGCGCCAAGGTCGACGCGCCGGCCGACCCGGCTGCGGGCGTGACGGTCGCGGCCGACGGTGCTGCGGCTCCCGCCGCGGCGAAGGCACCGGCCGCGGCCGCCAAGGGGAAGAAGTCGCCGTTCTGATCGGCGGGCAGGGCGGGGACGAGGGCGTCGAGCGCTCCGACCCGCCCGAGGTGGACGACGGGCGTCGTGCCGGCCGCACGGCTGCGCGGCGCCCGCGCCCGACCCTCCACGAGCTCGTCGAACGGGGCGAGATCAGCGACGCCGATCTCGCCGAGCGTGCTCGGGAGACGGTGCTGCGCATCCTCACGGCCGCACCGAAGAGCCGCGCGGAGCTCGCGCAGTCCCTCGCGCGCAAGGGCTATCCGGAGCACGTCGTGCTGCCGATCCTCGACCGCTTCGAGGAGGTGGGTCTGGTGGACGACGCGCAGTACGCCGAGATGATCGTCCGCACCCGGCACGCCGAGCGCGGGCTGTCCCGCCGCGCGATCTCGACCGAGCTGCGGCGCCGCGGCATCGACGGCGAGGTCGGCGCCGCGGCGCTCGAGCAGGTCGACGACGACTCCGAGGCCGACGCGGCGCTCGAGCTGGCGCGCACGCGCCTCGCCCGCACGCGCGGCCTCGACCGCGACGTGCGTGTGCGCCGGACCGTCGGGGCGCTCGCCCGCAAGGGCTACAGCCCGTCGCTGGCCTTCGAGATCGTCCAGCGCGAGCTCGACGCCGAGACCGTCGAGCCCCCGCTCGACTGAGTCCGTCAGCGGGTGGCGGAGACCGCGGGCGCGTCCTCGGTCGGTCCACCCGCGACGACCGTGGGGTTGCCGATGCCGGGGCCGGCGGCGGTCGCACCCGCGGTGCGACCGCTGAGGAAGCGGGAGAGCCAGCGCGCCACGAGCGTGAGCAGCCAGTTGATGACGATGAAGATCACCGCGGCGAGCACGAGCGACTGCAGGATGTTGCCGTTGCCGACGCCGTAGAGCTGCGCGGCCCGCAGGAGCTCGTTGTACGTGATGATCTGCCCGAGCGCCGAGTCCTTGAGGACGACGACGAGCTGGGACACGAGCGCGGGGAGCATCGCGATGAGCGCCTGCGGGAGCTGGATCGACCGCAGCGTCTGTCCGGCGGTGAGCCCGATCGCGAGCCCGGCCTCGCTCTGGCCTCGCGGGAGGTTCCCGACGCCCGAGCGGACCAGCTCCGCGATGACGGAGCCGTTGTAGAGCACGAGCGCGAAGACCACCGCGAGGAACGGCGCGTCGTCGACCTTGCTCAGACCCAGCAGCAGCCAGAAGAAGATCATCATGAGCAGCACGGGGACGGCGCGGAAGAACTCGACCACGACGCCGCTCACGATGCGCACGGCGCGCAGGTGCGAGAGCCGCCCGGTGCCGAACACGAGGCCGAACGCGAGCGCGCCGACGATCGCGAAGCCGGCGGCGCGCAGCGTGTTCTGCAGGCCCGGGATGAAGTAGTACTGCCAGGCGTCCGACGTGAACAGCGAGGACCACAGCTCCGGGGCGAGCTGGCCCTTGCGGCCGAGCGCGACGAGCACGAGCGCCGCGACGCCGAGCACGACGACCGCGCCGATCACGTTCCCGACGAGGATCGCGCGCCGGGCGCGAGGGCCGGGGGCGTCGAAGAGGACGGACTGCTGGGTGCTCATCGGCGGACCGCCAGTCGGTTCGAGAGGGACGTGGTGAGCAGGCCGATGGGGATGACGAGGATGACGTAGCCGATCGCGAACGTCAGGAAGATCCCGTAGATGTAGTTCGAGTTGAACTCGATCATGTTCTTCATGAGGCTCGACGTCTCCGTCGTCACGCTCGCCGCCGCCGCGACGGTGGAGTTCTTCAGCAGCGCGATGAGCGTGTTGCCGAGGGGCGCGACGGAGCCGCGGAACGCCTGGGGCAGGATGACGAGGCGCGCCGCGGGCAGGAACGACAGGCCGATCGCACGCGCCGCCTCGGCCTGACCGATCGGCACGGTGTTCACGCCCGACCGGATGGACTCGCAGACGAACGCGGCGTGGTAGATGGAGAGGCCCAGGACGGCGAGCCGGAAGAAGTTCGCCGCGAAGTCGGGGGCGAGCGTGACGTTGAGCTGGCCCCACAGCCCCAGCACCATGAACGTCATGATGATCGTCAGCGGGGTGTTGCGGAACACGTTGACGTACGCGGTCCCGGCCCAGCGCAGGCTCGGCACGGGGGAGATGCGCATGAGCGCGAGCGCCGTGCCCAGCACGAGCGACAGGATCGCCGCCCAGAACGTCAGCTGGATGTTGACCCAGAACGCGCCGAGCACGTCGTACTCCCGGGCGAGCGCCCAGGTCTGCGACAGGTAGTCACCCACGGTTGGTGGTCCTCCGGGAGGGTACGTGCCGGGCCGAGTCGACGGCCCGGCGGCCGGGGGAGCGGCGCGCCGTCGCGCGGCTCCCCCGGCCGTGGACGGTCAGGCGCAGGGGTCGACCGTCGGCGGGTTCTCGCTGGCGTTGGGCGTGTACCCGGTGCCCTCGGTGTTCTTGGTGACGAACTCCTCCCAGGAGCCGTCCTCGATCATCTTCTCGATCGCGGTGTTGACGTCCTCGCAGATGTCGTTGTCCTGCGGGAGCCCGACGCCGTAGCGCTCGGTCGAGAACGGCGCCCCGACGACCTTGACCTTGCCCTTGTTGGCGGGCTGGGCCGCGAGGCCCGCGAGGATGATGTCGTCGGTCGTGACGGCGTCGACCTGGCCCGCGGTGAGGGCGGTGACGCACTCCGCGTACCCGGGACGCTCGAGGAGCTGCACGCCCGCGGCGTACTCGTCCTTGATGCGCTGCGCCGACGTCGAGCCCGTGACGGAGCACAGGTTCTTGCCCTCGAGCGACTCCGGCCCGGTGATGTCGGTGTTGTCCTCGGCGACGAGCAGGTCCTGCCCGGCCACGAAGTACGGCCCGGCGAACGCGACCGTCTCCTTGCGCGTGTCGGTGATGGAGTAGGTCGCGAAGATCATGTCGACCTGGCCGGTCTGGAGCATCGTCTCGCGCTGGGCGGACGGCGCCTCGACCCACTCGATCTGGTCCTCGCCGTAGCCGAGCTCGCCTGCCACGTACGTGGCGACGTCGACGTCGAAGCCCGTGTAGGTGGAGCCGTCCTGGTACCCGAGCCCCGGCTGGTCGAACTTGATGCCGATCTTGATCGAGCCCTCGGCGCCACCGCCGGTGTCGCCCGTGTCGGTGGCCGTGTCGGTCGCGTCGTCGCCGCCGCCGACCTCGCCGCCGCCGCACGCCGCGAGCGTGAGCGCGGTGAGAGCGGCCAGCACGGCAGCACCTGCGTGTCGTGTGCGCATCGTTCCTACCCTTCGTGAGTGGTGGCCGCCCGTCGAAGGTGTGCCTCGACGGTCGACCGGGTTCTGGGGCTGTCGGGCCGGGCTCGTGCGTGCCCGGGGGTTCAGTGGGTGAGGATCTTCGAGAGGAAGTCCTTGGCGCGGTCGCTCGTGGGCGCCGTGAAGAACACCTCGGGGTGGGCCTCCTCGACGATCTGGCCGTCGGCCATGAAGACGACCCGGTTCGCGGCCTTGCGGGCGAAGCCCATCTCGTGCGTGACGACGATCATCGTCATGCCCTCCTTGGCGAGCGCGACCATGACGTCGAGGACCTCGTTGATCATCTCCGGGTCGAGCGCCGACGTGGGCTCGTCGAAGAGCATCACCTTGGGCTGCATCGCGAGCGCGCGGGCGATGGCGACACGCTGCTGCTGCCCGCCCGAGAGCTGGGCGGGCATCTTCTGGGCCTGGTTCTTCACGCCGACGCGGTCGAGCAGCGCGAGCGCACGGTCCTTCGCGACCTTCCCCTTCTCGCGGCGCACCTTGACGGGGCCGAGCGTGACGTTGTCGAGGATCGTCTTGTGGGCGAAGAGGTTGAAGGACTGGAAGACCATGCCGACGTCGGAGCGCAGCCGCGCGAGCGCCTTGCCCTCCTCGGGCAGCGGCTCGCCGTCCACCAGGATCTCGCCGGAGTCGATCGTCTCCAGCCGGTTGATCGCCCGGCAGAGCGTCGACTTGCCCGACCCCGAGGGGCCGATGACGACGAGCACCTCCCCGCGCCGGACGGTCAGGTTGATGTCGCGGAGCACGTGCAGCTCCCCGAAGTGCTTGTTGACGTCGCGCAGCTCGACGAGCGGCTCACCGAGGACCTGCTCGGCGGGGCGGGGCTGAGCGTCCTGCGCGCTGCGCTGCGCGTCGGACGGCGAAGAGGTTTCGTCGGCCATTCCTGGACACTATGTCCCTTCTGTTGCACGGTGCCACCTCATCCGGCAACAGTCGGGCAACAGTTCCGTAACACGGCACCCGGCGCCGTACCCTGGACGGTGATGTCCACGATCGCCCCCGCCCCCGTCCCGGCCGCACTCGCGCCTCGCGCCGTCCCCGCCGCGTCGGCCGACGACGCGCGCCCGCGCACCTACGTCGTCCGCACGCTCGGCTGCCAGATGAACGTCCACGACTCCGAGCACATGGCCGGGATGCTGGAGGAGGCGGGCTACACGCGCGCGAGCGCGGACGACGAGGCCGCGAACCGCGCCGACGTCGTCGTCATCAACACGTGCGCCGTCCGGGAGAACGCCGCGACGCGTCTCTACGGGAACCTCGGCCAGCTCGCCTCGGTGAAGGCCGCGCGGCCCGGGATGCAGATCGCCGTGGGCGGCTGCCTCGCCCAGAAGGACCGCGGCACGATCGTCGAGAAGGCGCCGTGGGTCGACGTCGTCTTCGGCACGCACAACCTCGACGCGCTGCCCGTGCTGCTCGAGCGGGCGCGCCACAACGAGGCGGCCCAGGTCGAGATCGCCGAGTCGCTGCAGGTGTTCCCGTCCACGCTGCCGACCAAGCGGGAGTCGGTCTACGCGGGCTGGGTGTCGATCAGCGTCGGCTGCAACAACACGTGCACGTTCTGCATCGTCCCCCACCTGCGCGGCAAGGAGCGCGACCGGCGCCCGGGCGAGGTCCTCGCCGAGGTCGGGGCGCTCGTCGAGGCCGGAGCCATCGAGGTCACCCTGCTCGGCCAGAACGTCAACAGCTACGGCGTCGAGTTCGGCGACCGCGGCGCGTTCGCCAAGCTCCTGCGCGCGTGCGGGACGATCGACGGCCTCGAGCGCGTCCGGTTCACGTCGCCGCACCCGGCTGCGTTCACCGACGACGTCATCGCGGCCATGGCCGAGACGCCGAACGTCATGCCCCAGCTCCACATGCCGCTCCAGTCGGGCTCCGACCGGATCCTGCGCGCGATGCGCCGCTCCTACCGCTCCGAGCGGTTCCTCGGGATCCTCGACCGGGTGCGGGCGGTCATGCCCGACGCCGCGATCACCACCGACATCATCGTGGGCTTCCCGGGCGAGACCGAGGAGGACTTCGCGGAGACGATGCGCGTCGTCGAGGCCTCGCGCTTCTCCTCGGCCTTCATGTTCCAGTACTCGCCCCGCCCGGGCACGCCCGCCGCGACCATGGACGAGCAGCTCCCCAAGGAGGTCGTGCAGGAGCGGTTCGAGCGGCTCCAGGCGCTCCAGGAGCGCATCGCGGGCGAGGAGTCGGCCCGTCAGGTCGGCCGGACGATCGACGTGCTCGTGGGTGAGGGCGCGGGACGCAAGGACGGCGCGACGCACCGCGTGACCGGCCGCGCCCCCGACAACCGGCTCGTGCACCTCGCGCTCCCCGAAGACGTCGTGCCCGGGGTGCCCGACGACGCCGCGTCCGCCGGCGCGGGAACGCCCGGGTCCGTCGACCCGCGCCTCGCGGACGACCTCGACGGCCGCCTGCCACGGCCCGGCGACGTCGTCACGGTCGAGGTCACACGCTCCGCGCCGCACCACCTCATCGCCGACTCGGCGCTCGCGGACGGCGGCACGTTCGCGGTGCGTCGCACCCGGTCCGGCGACGCGTGGGCGACGCGCGAGCGCGCCCGTCTCGGCGGTGGCGACGACGACCACGGGCACGGTCACGGCGGTGGCGCCGCGTCCGGTCCCGTCGTCCTCGGCCTCCCCACGGTCCGCGCCTGAGCAGCGAACCCCACCGGCGGAACCGGCCGCTCGCGCCGGGACGTCCTGACCGGCGTCAGTCGTCGAGCGTCCCCGGGGGGAGCTGCGCGCCGATGGCGTGGAAGAGCTGTACGGCGGTGCCGAGACCGCACGAGACGGTCTGGGCGAGCTGGTCGTCCGTCGCGCCGTGCTCGAGGTCCACGGAGACCTCGGCGTAGAGCGCGAGCCGGCCCGCCTCCTCGCGGACGTAGACCTTGGGCCAGATGCGCTCGCGGTTCCAGTCGTTCACGGCCTGCAGCGTCACGAGCCGGGACTCGAGGGGGAGCGACGTCGACCAGCGCCCCCGCACCTGGAGGATCTCGGAGCGGTCGCCGAGCAGCAGGAACCAGAAGCGGTGCCCGTCCCACGTCCCGGTGATGTCCCCGTCGTCGTCCACGCGGAAGTGGTAGCCGCGACGGGTGAGGTGGTCGCCGATGCGCGCCATCGACAGCGCGCGCGGCAGCTCCTCCTCGCGCGGGAGCGAGTCGGGCGCCTTGGGGCGGCGGTTGCCGAACAGACGCGTGAACCAGTTGGTACGGGCCTGCGTCATGGCGCCTGCCTCGCCGGGTCGGGGTAGAACTCGTCGAGCGCGTCGAAGAACATCGACCCGGTGCTCAGCCCGCACTGGAGGAGCTGGTCGAGCTGGTCGTCCGTCACGCCGTGCTCGAGGTCCACGGTCACCTCGGTGAAGACCTGGATCATCCCGTTGTCGCGCACGCGCGTGTACGTCTTGGGCCAGATCCGGTCCGCGTTCCACTCGTTGCAGAACTCGAGGATCTCCTCCAGCCGCTCGAGGGCGAGGTCACGGTTCCACTGACCGCGGACCTGCAGGATCTCGTCGCCGTGGCCGAAGAGCAGGAAGTAGAACAGCCGTCCGTGCCACAGCCCGCCCACGTCGCCGTCGGAGTCGACGAAGTAGCTGTAGCCGCTGTCGGTGATCCACTCGACGACCCGCGAGAGGGACAGGGGAGTCGGGGGACGCAGCACGTCCGTCGCGACCTGACCCAGCTCGCGCGCCAGGAGGTCCTCGACCTGCGACTGCAGCTCGTCCCCGGAGCGGCCGGGCACACCGCCGCCGTCCGGAGCCCCGCCGGGATCACCGTCCCGCCGGTCGTCGTCGTCCCGCGCCCCGAAGAACCTCACCCACCCACCGTACTCGCGCACGCCCCCGGACGTCGCATCGCCGACGTCGTCGCGACGACCGCTACGGTGGGCGCGTGACCGTCCGCGCCGTCGTCCTGCCCGGCACCCCGCTCCTCGTCCCCGGCGCGGCGGGCGCCGCCTCGGTGCTCGACGCCACGCGCACCGCGGCGCTCCTGGCGCTGGGTCGACTGGTGGACGGCGTCCCGCCTCTGCGGCGGGACCCGTCCACCCCAGCCTCCGTGGTCGTCGTGGCGCCGGGAACCGCGCGGACGCGCGGACCGGCACGGGCGTCGCTCGCGGCGGCGGGCGTCGCGGACGCCTGGCTCGACACCGCGTGGGCCGTCGCTACCCGTGCGGACGGGCCGGGCTCCGCCGTGGCGGGGACGGCTGCGTCGGTCGGGCTCCTCGCCCTCGCCGGCGCCGGCTGGACGGGGCCCGCCGACGTCGTCGAGCTCGACGACGACCCGGCCGCCGCGCACGCGCTCGGCGCCGACCTCGCGCGGCAGGGAGCGCGGCTCGTCGTCGTGCACGACCCGCGGAGCGCGGCACCGGACGCCGTGCTCGCCGGCTTCGGCGCGACGCCCGGCACCGGCCACCGCCACGTGACGACCGGGGAGTACGAGGGGCGCGGCTACGAGGTGCGCTGGTACGACGACGGCGCCCTCGCCGCGCCGGGGCCGGCCAGGTCCGTCAGCCGCTGAGCCCCGCCCCGACGGCGGCGGCGTCCTGCTCGCGCCCGAGACGCCGCAGCGTCGCGACGAGCTCGTTCGCGACCATCGTCCGCGCGTCGCGGTCGTGGACGATCGCGAAGCCCTCCATCGCGGACTCGAGGAGGTCGACGGCGTCCGCGTCCGCGCCGGCCTCGCTCCGCGAGCGACCCGCGAGCCAGAACGCGTGCGCGGCGTCGGCGACCTGGCCGGCGCGGGCGAACTCCTCGGCCACCGCCTCGGCGAGCGTGGCCGCGGCGTCGAGCTCTCCCGCGGTCGCCAGCAGCCGGGCACGGGTGTCCCGCAGGTCGCGGCGCTCCCGCTCGTCGGCCGCGGAGTCCCGTTCGACGAGGTCGGCCGCGCGCGGAGCCTGCTCGGAGGCGTCCGGGCCCGGCGCGTCGAGGTCGTCCAGCGTGCGCTGGAGCTGCGCGAGCGCGCCGGTCACGTCGCCGCGCCCGGCTTCCAGCCGCGCGTACGCACGCACGACCGGCCCGACGAACCGGGGCGCGACACCGCCGGCGCGCACCAGCGCGAGCGCGTGCACGAACGCCGGGGCGGCACCCTCGTCGTCGCCCTCGACGGCCGCGAGCTGCGCGGCCTCGGCGAGCGCGAACCCTGCCCGATCGAGGTGGCCCGCCGCCTCCAGCAGCGCCGACGCGCGCCGCAGGAGCTGCGCGGCGCGCACCGGGTCCTCGCGCGTGACCTCGTCGGCGAGCCGGAGAAGTCCCTCGGCGTCGGTGGGCTCGTCCGTGGCGTGCCCGGCGTCGTCCGCGCCGAGCGCGGTGCGCACGAGGTCCGCGCCCGGGACGTCTCCGGTGGGCGACGGGGCCGGGCCGTCCGACGAGAGCACCGCCGCCCGGTCGTCCGCCACGTCGGCGCCGCCGACGGTCTGTCCGGCCGGAGCACCGACCACGGGCTCCGGTGCGGCCGACAGGACCGAGAGGTCCACGGGCAGGGAGCGGGTCCCGTGGTCCCACGCGGCGCGGAGCCGCTCCGACGCGGCGGTCGTGCCGTTGCGCTCGTCGAACGCGCGCGCGAGCCCGGTGGCCTCGCGACGCGCCCAGTCGTCGAGCTCCGCGACGGTCGTCGCCGGCACGTCGCGCAGGGCGAGCGGCGCGTCCGCGTGCTCGGCCCGCAGCACGCCCGTCGCGACGCTCACGCTCGTGAGGAAGCCGAGCCGGTCGCCCGGCGAGTCGGCCTCGGTGAGGAACGTCTGGTGCTCGGCGAGCAGGCGCAGCGCGCGCGACGCGTTGCCCGTGCGCGCGAGGAACTCGACGTGCCGGCCCTTCGGCCCCGTCATCGACACGCCGGTGTCGAGGTGCCGCACCCCGCGCCGGTGCGTACGGGCGGCCGCCTCCGCGTCGCCGACCTCCAGGTACGCGAGCTGCAGGTGGGAGAGCATGTCGCCGGGCTCCGTGGCGCACGAGGGCGACCCCTGGAGCACCTGCTCGAGGAGCCGGATGCCCTCCTCGTGGCGACCCGTCTCGAAGAGGTACGCGGCGCGGTCGCCCGGCTCGCACGCCTCGCACTGGGAGTACTCGTCCCGCGGGGTCGCGACCCACGCGCGATAGGCGTCCTCGACGTCCGCGCCGCCGCGCTCGCGGGCCCACTCGAAGCGCTCCAGCGCGACGGCGTTCGTGCCGTTCCCGGCGAGCGCGTAGCGCCGCGCCATGTCGTCGAGCGTGCGCTCGATCTGCGCGGCGGGGACCGTGGGGAACTCCATGAGGTGCCCGACCATCCACTTGAACGACCAGAAGAGCGAGTGCGCGTCCTCGGCGTCGAAGTGCTCGGGGTGCTCGTCCCACCAGCGGAGCATCTTGGTGAACGGCAGGTAGGCCTTGGTGACCTCGCCGCCCCAGACGAAGGACTCGACGAGGACGAAGAGCGCGTACGCGCGCGCCCCGTCCGGCCCCTCGGCCTCCACGCGCTCCACCTCGGCCGCGGCGGCCGTGGAGCGCGCGAGGCCGTAGGGCATGCGGCGGACGTCGTACAGGGCGGCGTTCACCTGGTCCACGGACCGGGTCATCGGTTCTCCTCGTCGGTGTGCGGGTCGATGTGCGGGTCGGTGTGCTGGTCGGGGCGGGGGGTCGCGAGGGCGCGGGCCAGCAGGAGCGACAACGAGTCGTTCATGAGCGCGGCCTCGACCGGCTGCAGCGGCTTTCCCGAGGCCAGCACCGCCGTGACGTACAAGGACCGCGCGCCGGCGGCACGGACCTCGGCGTCGGGGCTCGCGAGCAGGTCGCGCACGGTGTCGTTGGCGTCGTTCAGGACGAGCCGGCGCGGTCGGGCCGGTCCGCTGATCCCCGCGAGGATCTCGCCCCAGAGGTCGTCGGTCTCGGCCACCCGGGCCGCCTCGCGCGCGTGGTCGCCGTCACGGTCGTGCAGCAGCATCGCCGGCAGGGCGTCGGGCTCGTACCGGCGCAGCACCACGTCGCAGTCCTGCTCGGCGAGAGCGGCGTCGACCGACGCCAGCGCGTCCGCCACCTCGAGCTCGCGCAGCGGCTCGACCTCGGCGAGGACGTGCGCCACGTCGGTCGCGGCGACCGGCGACAACCGCCACCGCGGGAACCGTGCGGCGACGCGCTCGAGCAGGTCCGCGTCGTAGACGTACCCGCCGTTGACGACGGCGAGGCCCTGCGCGGCCGCGACCGGGGCGATGCGGCGGAACTCCTCGACGCTCGAGGTGTAGAGCAGGCGGCCCTCCGGGTGGGCCTCCGCGAGGTCGGCGAGCGTCCCGGTCCCGGCGGTCGTCTCGAACGGCAGCACGCGCGCCGCGACGTCGAGCATCTCGTCGTCGGTGAGCGCGAGCGCCCGGACCGCGAGGTGGTGGGTCTCCAGGAAGCGTCGCGCGAGGACGGTGTCCGCCGCGAGCGTCTCGAGCAGCCACCGGCGGACCTGCGCGCCGAGCGCGTCCCGGGTCGCGAGCAGGACCTCGTCCTCGTACAGGCCCTCGCGCGACGCGGTCGGACGCAGCACGGACGCGTCGAGGACGCACCGGACGAAGAACGCCCACGGGGGCAGCAGGTCGTCGACCGCGCTGCCGAGCAGCATGCGCTTGAGGTAGACCCGGTGCCGCGCCGTGGTCGTCGGCGCGACCGCCGCGGGCAGCACGTACGCGACGCCGGACAGCCCCGCGAGGGGCAGGTCGAGGTCGATCCGGGCGAGCGGAGCGAAGCCGAGCGTCCGCTCGGCGTAGCCCGTGAGCGCCGCGTCGCGCGCCGCGGGCGTCGGGTGCGCGGCGCGCCACGGGAGCTCGTCGCCGCTCAGCCGGCGCAGCACGACGCGCGCGTCCGCACCGACCGCGTCCGCGCCGCCCGGCGCCTCGTCGAGGCGCGTCTCGACGAGCAGCTCGACGGGCAGGAGCGAGCCGAAGTCCTGCGCGAGCGCGACCACGGTCTCGGGAGCGAGCCAGTGCTCGGTGTCCCGGCGCGGGCGCAGGCGCACGACGCTCCCGGGTTCCACGGGGGCGTCCGGGTCGTCCGGGCCCAGCTCGACGAGCTCGTACCGCCCGTCCGCGCGGCCCCGCCAGCGCACCGGCGCGACCGGCGCGCCCGACGGGTCCGGGCGGGCCGAGCGCGAGACGAGCTCGATCTCGTCCGCGACCATGAACGCCGAGAGCAGCCCGATGCCGAACTGGCCCAGGAACTCCTCGCGGCCCGAGCCCAGCTCGACGTCGCGCTTGGAGCTGCGCCCGATGGTCGCGAGCAGCTCCTGCGCCTCGTCGCGGGTCAGGCCCACTCCCGAGTCGTGCACCTCGAGACCGCCGTCCGCGAGCGGGCGCAGCAGGATGCGGCTCGGCGCCTCCGGGCCCTCCAGCGCGACCCGCGCCGTGATCGCGTCGACCCCGTTCTGCAGGAGCTCGCGCAGGTAGACGCGCGGGCTGGAGTACAGGTGCCGGGCGAGGAGGTCGACGACGCCGCGCAGGTCGACCTGGAACGCCGCCGTCGCCTCCCCGCCCGGGGCCGTGCCGTGCGGGGAGCCCCCGCCGTCGGTGCGCTCGTGCGCCGCGCTCACCGCGCGTCGACGTCGGCGCCGTCGGTGACGACGGCCTGCGCCGCGGTGTCGGGGAAGCGCTCGTCGAGCGCGTCGAAGAACTGCAGGCCCGTGAACAGGCCGCACTCGACGAGCTGGCCGAGCTGGTCGTCGGCGACGCCGAACTCGAGGTCCGTGGCGACCTCCGTGTACACGGCGACCTGGTCGTCCTCGACGCGCGTGTAGACCTTGGGCCAGATCTTGTCGCGGTTGAACTCGTTGGCGACGAGCACGACCTGCGCCTCGGCGGCCGCGGGCAGCGTCCGGTTCCACCGGCCGCGGACCTGCAGGATCTCCTGCTTCTCGCCCATGAGGAAGAAGAAGAACACCTTGCCGTCCCAGTTGCCGCCGAGGTCCCCGTCGGAGTCGACGAAGTACCGCCAGTCGCGGCTCTTGAGGAACGCCTCGACCCGCTCGCGCGTGACCGGCGCGTTCTGGCTGGTCGGGGCGGCGTCCGGCTTGGTGAAGAAACCCATGTCTCGAGTCCTTGTCGTCGGTGTGTGCGTCCGTGCGCCACCCGCGAGAGGGCGGGTCGGGGCACGCGACGGGGTCGGTGGCGGGCCCGCGAGCAGGCGGACCGTCCACCGGACACACTACGCATCACCGCCCACACGACCCAGGCTCGGACCACCCGGCCGGTACCGTTGCGCGGGTGAAAACCGAGCACGACCCGACCGGCGCGCAGCACCGCGACGACCCGCACGGCCGTCGCGTCGTCGTCGCCGTCGTGGGACCGACCGCGACGGGCAAGTCGGACCTCGCCCTCGACCTGGCCGAGCGGCTGTCCGTGCCCGGCGCGGCGGCGGAGATCGTCAACGCCGACGCGTACCAGCTCTACCGCGGCATGGACGTCGGCACCGCGAAGGTCCCCGTCGACGAGCGCCGCGGGGTGCGCCACCACCTCCTCGACGTGCTCGACCCCGTCGAGGACGCGTCGGTCGCGCGCTACCAGGAGCACGCGCGTCGGGCGCTCGACGAGATCGCCGCACGCGGGGCGCGCGCCGTCGTCGTCGGGGGGTCGGGACTCTACGTGCGCGCCCTCCTCGACGACATGCGGTTCCCCGGCACCGACCCCGCCGTGCGCGCGGCGCTCGAGGCGCGCGCCGAGAGGGAGGGGACGCGCGCGCTGCACGACGAGCTCGCCCGGCGCGACCCGGCGGCCGCCGCGAGCATCGGCCCTGCCAACACGCGGCGGATCGTGCGCGCCCTGGAGGTCATGGAGCTCACCGGGGCGCCGTTCACGGCGAACCTCCCGCGGCAGGCCTTCGTGCGCCCGACCGTCCAGCTCGGCCTCGACTGCGACCGGACGGTGCTGGACGCGCGCGTCGCGGGCCGCGTCGAGCGGATGTGGGCGCAAGGGCTCGTCGACGAGGTCCGTCGGGTCGAGGCGCGGGGCATGGGGCGCACGGCGCGCCGCGCCGTCGGGTACGCCGAGGTGCTGTCCGCGCTCCACGGGGAGACGACGGAGGAGGCCGCGCGCGAGGCGGTCACCGCCAACACGCGCCGCCTCGCGCGCAAGCAGATGGGCTGGTTCGGGCGGGACCCTCGCGTGCACTGGCTCGACGCGCAGTCCCCGACCCGTGTCCAGGACGCCCTCGCCCTCGTCGCCGCGGCCGACGAGCACGCCGCCGCACCCGGCCGGGGCGCGGCCACGGAGGCGGACGAAGCGGACAGCGCCGCCCCGGTGCGCCGTAGTCTGGGCTCATGACGCGCACCCGCTTCACCAAGGGCCACGGGACCCGCAACGACTTCGTGCTGCTCGCGGACACGACGGGCGAGCTCGACCTCACGCCCGAGCTCGTGCGCGCGCTCGCGGACCGCCGCGGCGGGATCGGCGGCGACGGCGTCATCCGCCTCGTCCCGACGGCGCTCGTGCCGGAGTCGCGCGAGGTGCTCGCGGAGGACCCGCACGCCATCTGGTTCATGGACTACCGCAACGCCGACGGCTCCGTCGCCGAGATGTGCGGCAACGGCGTGCGCGTGTTCGCCGCGTTCGCCGAGCGGCTCGGCCTCGTGAGCTTCGCGGGCGGGACCGAGGTCCCCGTCGGGACGCGCGCGGGCGTCAAGCGCGTGCGCAAGGAGGACGACGGCTGGTTCGCGGTCGACATGGGCCCGTGGTTCCTCCCGGGCGGGCGGCCCGCGCTGCACGACGGGTACGACGCGACCGTCGTCGTCCGTGGCTGGGAGGTCCCGCGCCCCGCGCTGAGCGTCGACCTGGGCAACCCGCACACGGTCCTCGCCGTCGCGCGCGAGGACGTGCTGGCGCGCGCGGACCTCACCCAGGCGCCGGTCGTCGAGCCGCACCCGGCGCACGGCACCAACGTCGAGCTCGTGGTGCCGCTGGGCGAGACGACGGCCGACGACGGCACGCTCGTCGGGCGCGTCCGCATGCGCGTGCACGAGCGCGGCGTCGGGGAGACGCCGTCGTGCGGCACGGGTGCGTGCGCCGCGGCGCTCGCGGTCCGCGTCTGGGGCGGTCCGGACGCGCCGGACACCTGGCTCGTCGACGTCCCGGGCGGGACGGTCCGCGTCCGGGCGCTCGAGGGCGACCGCGTCGAGCTCGCCGGGCCCGCCGAGCTCGTCTACTCGGGCGAGGTCGACCTCGCGTCGTTCCTGCCGGCACCGGCCGCGCCGGCGCCCGAGCGCGCCGCCGACGGCGAGACGTCGCCCGGACCTGACGAGCCCGCCGCCGTCGAGGTGCCTGCGCCCGCGGACGGTCGCGCGCCCGAGACGGCCGGGACGGACCGCGCCTCCGCCTGACCGCCGGGCTCAGGCCGGGGCCACGACCTCCAGCACCCGGAAGCCCTTCGCGCTCGCGGCGCGCTCGACGACCGCGCCCGGCAGCAGGGGCGGCAGCGCCTCGGCGAGCCACCGCTGGAGCGAGTCCGACCCGAGGTTGCGCTGCACGACGAGGTGCGCGCTCGCGCCCGGCGCGAGGCGCGGGAGCCAGTGCAGCAGCATCGCGTGGAGGACGTCCTTGCCGACGCGGATCGGCGGGTTCGACCACAGCGCGGCGAACGCGACGTCGTCGGGCACGTCGTCGGGGACGACCGCGCGGACGTTCGACAGGCCGAGCCGCTCCGCGTTGCGCCGCACGAGATCGAGCGCGCGCTCGTTGACGTCGACGGCCCACACGGTCGCGGCCGGGGCCTCCAGGGCCATCGTCAGGGCGACCGGGCCCCAGCCGCAGCCGAGGTCGAGGACGTGCGCCGCGTCGCCGTCGGACCCGTCGTCCGCGCGGGCGGACCGGGCCGCCACGACGTCGTCGAGCGGTGGGGTGGTGCGCAGCAGGACCTGCGTGCCGAGGTCGAGGCGGCCGGGGGAGAAGACGCCGGACGCGACCTCGACCTCGACGTCCCGGCCCGCGAGCCGCACGGAGATCGTGCGGCGCTCGGCGGCGGACGCCGGCTTCGCGGTGAAGTAGTGGTCCTGCGTGCCGTCGTGCGCGGGGTCGACGGCGGGGTCCTGGTCCTCGGTCACGTCGGCCGATCCTACGCGGGCGGGCGCGCGGACGAGGGCGGCCGGGCGCGTCCGCGCGGCCTCACCCGCTTATCCGCTGGCCCCGGGACGATTTCCCGTGCCACGCTTGTTGTGCCAACCGGGCGCACGCGCGCCCCTCCCCGACGAAAGGCGGCACATGAGCGCTACCCCGGCTAACACACCGGCGAACCCCACCCCGGCTCAGGACGAGCCGACCGGCGCGACGCGGGACATCGCGAGCGACGTCGTGGCGCGGGTGCTCGCTCGGGCCGGGACGGCGCGCGCCGAGGGCGGCACGGTCCACGCACGGCACGACGGCGAGCAGCTCGAGCTCGAGGAGCGCAGCGCGCTGCGCCGCGTGGTCGGTCTGTCGACCGAGCTCGAGGACGTCACCGAGGTCGAGTACCGGCAGCTGCGCCTCGAGAAGGTCGTGCTCGTCGGGCTGTGGAGCCCCGGCTCCGACCCGCGCGAGGACGGTGCGCCCACGTCCGCGGAGGAGGCCGAGATCTCGCTGCGCGAGCTCGCGGCCCTCGCCGAGACGGCGGGCTCCCAGGTGCTCGACGGCGTCATCCAGCGCCGCGCGAAGCCCGACCCCGGCACGTACCTCGGCTCCGGCAAGGCCGCGGAGCTCGCGGACGTCGTGGCGGCCAGCGGCGCGGACACCGTCGTGATCGACGGCGAGCTCGCGCCCTCCCAGCGGCGCGCGCTCGAGGACATCGTCAAGGTCAAGGTGATCGACCGGACCGCCCTGATCCTCGACATCTTCGCCCAGCACGCCAAGTCCCGGGAGGGCAAGGCGCAGGTCGAGCTAGCCCAGCTCGAGTACCTCCTCCCGCGCCTGCGCGGGTGGGGCGAGTCGATGTCCCGGCAGGCCGGTGGCCAGGTCGGCGGGGCGGGCGCGGGCATGGGCTCGCGTGGTCCGGGTGAGACGAAGATCGAGCTGGACCGCCGCCGCATCCGCAACCGCATGGCCAAGCTGCGCCGGGAGATCCAGGCGATGGCCCCGGGCCGCGAGACCAAGCGCGCGTCGCGCAAGCGGCACGCGATCCCGTCCGTCGCGATCGCGGGCTACACGAACGCGGGCAAGTCGAGCCTGCTCAACGCCATCACGGGTGCGGGCGTGCTCGTCGAGAACGCCCTGTTCGCGACGCTCGACCCCACGGTGCGCCGCACGCGCACCGAGGACGGTCGCGTGTACACGCTCGCCGACACCGTCGGGTTCGTGCGTGCCCTGCCGCACCAGCTCGTCGAGGCGTTCCGGTCGACGCTCGAGGAGGTCGGCGACGCCGACCTGCTGCTCCACGTCGTGGACGCCTCGCACCCCGACCCCGAGGGGCAGATCGCCGCGGTGCGCCACGTCCTGGCCGACATCCCGGGCGTGGAGGACGTGCCCGAGGTGATCGTGCTCAACAAGGCGGACGTCGCGGACCCCGAGACGATCGCGCGGATCCGGCTGCGCGAGCGGCGCACGGTGGTGGTCTCGGCGCACACGGGCGAGGGGATCGAGCACCTGCGCGAGCTCATCGCGCACGAGCTCCCGCGCCCGGACGTGGAGATCGACGTCGTCGTGCCCTACCACCGCGGCGACCTCGTGCACCGCGTGCACACCGAGGGCGAGATCGACCACGAGGAGCACACGCCCGAGGGCACGCTCCTGCGCGGACGCGTCGCCCAGGCGCTCGCGACCGAGCTCGTCGGAGCCTCGGCCCAGGGCTGAGCGGCCCGCGCCGGACCCCGGCTCGACGCTCTCCGCGACCCCGTGCGGCACCCGCCGCACGGGGTCGCGGCGTGTCCGCCACCGTCGTCCACAGGGCCGCCGCCCCGTGGGCGACCGACCGTAGACTCGGCAGGTGCCCCCCTCCACGCGACCCGCCCCCGACCGCGTCGACGCCGGAGGGCCGCGGACCCCGGCCGGCACCGCGGGAGGCGACGTGCCCGACGTCGACGCGCTGCTCGACGTCGCCGTCACGCGGCTGGGCGGCGCGCGGCGCGACGGCCAGCACGCGATGGCGCGCGCGGTCACCGACGCGATCGAGGGGTCGGAGCACCTCGTGGTGCAGGCGGGGACGGGCACGGGCAAGTCGCTCGGGTACCTCGTGCCGGCCGTGCGGCACGCGGTGGCGACCGACGAGCGGGTGATCGTCTCGACGGCGACCCTCGCGCTGCAGCGCCAGGTCATCACGCGCGACCTCCCGCTGGTGGCCGACGCCGTGGCGGACCGCCTCCCGCGCCCCGTCACCATCGCGCTCCTCAAGGGCTGGCACAACTACCTGTGCGTCCACAAGATCGCGGGCGGGTACCCGGCCGACGAACCGACGCTGTTCGACCTGCCGGGCGAGTCCGCGGGCGCCGCCGACCACCCCGCCGCGCGCGGCGGGACCAGCGCCGCGGCGCTCGGCGAGCAGGTCGTGCGCCTGCGCGAGTGGGCCGAGGAGACGTCGACCGGGGACCGGGACGACCTCGTGCCCGGCGTGAGCGACAAGGCGTGGCGGCAGGTCTCGGTCACCGCCCTCGAGTGCCTGGGCCAGCGGTGCCCTCTGCTCGCGGAGTGCTTCCCCGAGAAGGCGCGCGCGACGGCCCGCGAGGCCGACGTCGTCGTGACCAACCACGCGATGCTCGGCATCGCCGCGATGGGGTCGCCCGGGGTGCTGCCCGAGCACGACGTGCTCGTCGTCGACGAGGCGCACGAGCTCGCCGACCGCGTGACGGCGGCCGCGACGGTCGACCTGTCGGTACCGGCGATCGAGAGCGCGGCACGCCTCGCGCGGCGGCACGGCGGCGTGACCACGGACGCGCTCGACGCGGCGTCGGCGGCGTTCGGGACGGTCGTCGGGTCGCTGCCCGCCGAGCGGTTCCCCGACGGCCTGCCCGACGGCGCGCGCTCGGCGGTCGCCGCGGTGCGCGACGCCGCGCGGGAGGTCCTCTCGACGCTCAAGCCCGAGACCGGGGTGACCAAGCCGGCCCAGCCCGACTCCGGGCTGAAGATGGCGCAGTCGACGATGCTGCAGCTCTTCGAGGTCGCCGAGCGCATGGCCGCGGACCCGACCGGGCACGACGTGCTCTGGTGCTCGCGCCCCGGCGAGGGCGGCTGGTCGGCCGACCGGTTCGGGGAGGGCGCGAGCCGCCTGCACGCCGCCCCCCTGGGCGTCGCGGGCCTCATCCGTACGCACCTGCTCGCCGAGCGGACCGGGGTGTTCACGTCCGCGACGCTCGCGCTCGGCGGCAGCTTCGACGCCGTCGCGCGCACCTTCGGGCTCGGGGGCGGTGGCGAGGGCGGCGACGCCGACGGACCACGGTGGCGCGGCCTCGACGTCGGCAGCCCGTTCGACTACGCGCGGCAGGGCATCCTCTACGTCGCCAAGGCCCTCCCGACGCCGGGCCGTGAGGCCTCCACGGAGCACCAGCTCGACGAGATCGCGGCCCTCGTCGAGGCCGCGGGCGGGCGCACGCTCGGCCTGTTCTCGTCGCGCCGTGCGGCGGTCGCCGCGGCGGAGGCGATGCGCGAGCGGCTCGACGTGCCGATCCTGTGCCAGGGCGACGACCAGCTCCCGACGCTCGTGCGCGAGTTCGCCGACGACCCGGCCACCTGCCTGTTCGGCACGCTGTCGCTCTGGCAGGGCGTCGACGTGCCCGGGCCGTCGTGCCAGCTCGTGCTCATCGACCGGATCCCGTTCCCCCGTCCGGACGACCCGGTGAAGTCGGCCCGGGCGCGGGCGGTCGAGGCGGCGGGCGGCAACGGCTTCATGCAGGTCTCCGCGACGCACGCCGCCCTCCTGCTCGCGCAGGGCGCCGGCCGGCTCGTCCGGTCCACCACGGATCGAGGCGTGGTCGCGGTCCTCGACCCGCGTCTCGTGACCGCGCGCTACGGCACGTTCCTCACGCGGTCCATGCCGGGGTTCTGGCAGACGACCGACCGCGACGTCGCCACCGGTGCGCTCCGGCGCCTCGCCGCCCTAGGCTGAGTCCTTTCCGCGGTCTTCACGATTCCAGCGACTTCACGGAGGCGACATGACGACGAGCACGTCCCCGCAGGGCACGGGCGACGCGAGCACGGGTGGGCCCGGAGGGGGAGCGCGGACGACCAAGCTGGCGATCGTCGGCGCGGGTGCGGTCGGGTCGACCCTGGCGTACGCGGCCCTCATGCGCGGGGCCGCGCGCACCGTGGCGCTCCTGGACGTGAACCGGGCGAAGGTCGACGCGGAGGTGGCGGACCTCCAGCACGGCATCCAGTTCATGCCGATGGCCCGGGTCGAGGGGTCGGACGACGTCGCGGTGTGCGCGGGGGCCGACGTGGTCGTCGTGACGGCCGGGGCGAAGCAGAAGCCGGGCCAGACGCGGCTCGACCTCGCCGAGGGCACGATCGGCCTCATGCGGACGATCCTGCCGGGTCTCGTGGAGGTCGCCCCGGACGCGGTCTACGTCATGGTGACCAACCCCGTCGACATCGTCACCTACGCGGCGCTCAAGTTCTCCGGGCTGCCGCCGTCGCAGCTCTTCGGCAGCGGGACCGTCCTCGACTCCTCGCGGCTGCGCTTCCTCGTGGCCCAGCACTGCGGCGTCGCGGTGCAGAACGTCCACGCGTACATCGCCGGCGAGCACGGCGACAGCGAGATCCCGCTGTGGAGCTCGGCGACCATCGGCGGCGTCCCGCTCCTCGAGTGGCCGGGCCTGGGCGGTCGCGGTCCGCTCACGGCGGACGTGCGCGACGACATCGCGCGCGAGGTCGTGCAGTCGGCCTACCGGATCATCGAGGGCAAGGGGGCGACGAACTACGCCGTGGGGCTCGCGGGCACGCGCATCATCGAGGCCGTGCTCGACGACGAGCACCGCATCCTGCCCGTCTCGACGCTGCTCGACGGCGCGTACGGGCTCGACGACGTGTGCCTCTCGCTGCCGACGCTCGTCGACCGGCGCGGCGCCACCGAGCGGGTCGAGGTCCCGCTGTCCGACGCGGAGCTCGCCGGGCTGCGCTCGTCCGCCGAGTCGCTGCACGCCGTCGCCCGGCGCTTCGGTCTCTGACCGACCGGTTCGCCGGCGGGTCCGGAACGGCGTGAGAGCCGGGTGGTCGACGACCACCCGGCTCTCGGCGCTTCCGCCCTCGAGGTACCGGCGCCCGCCTCGTCCGCCCCGCGAGGGACCGCTCGGGAGGGTGCGGCGACGGACGGTCCGTGCGGCTCAGAGGCTGCGCAGCACGGAGACGACGCGGCCGAGGACCTGGGCGTCGTCGCCAGGGATCGGGTCGTACGCGGCGTTGTGCGGCATGAGCCAGACGCGACCGTCCGCGCGGCGCAGGGACTTCACCGTGGCCTCGCCGTCGATCATCGCCGCGACGATCTCGCCGTTCTCCGCGACGGGCTGGCGGCGGACGACGACCCAGTCGCCGTCGCAGATCGCGGCGTCGACCATCGAGTCGCCCTGCACCCGCAGGAGGAAGAGCTCGCCCTCGCCGACGAGCTGGCGAGGCAGCGGGAAGACGTCCTCGACGACCTGCTCCGCGAGGATCGGGCCGCCGGCGGCGATGCGGCCGACGACCGGGACGTAGGACGGAGCCGGGTGCGCCTCGTCGTACGCGGGCTCGGGCGCGGAGCCCGCTGCCGTGAGCGGGGTGGCGCGGCGCGCGTCGTCCGGCTGGACGACCTCGATCGCGCGGGGGCGGTTCGGGTCGCGACGCAGGAAGCCCTTGCGCTCGAGAGTCGTGAGCTGGTGCTTCACCGACGACGGGCTCGTCAGGCCCACGGCCTCGCCGATCTCTCGCATGCTCGGCGGGTAGCCGCGCTGCTCGACGCACGCGCGGATGGTCTCGAGCACGAGGCGCTGGCGCGGCGTGAGCCCGTCACCCCCCGCCGACCCGTCCGGGAGCTCCCGCACCTCGGCGAGCCCCCGTGCCCTGTCCGTGCCTCGTCCCGCCATGGTCGCTCCGCCTTCGTCCGTCGCGGCCGCCGACGCCTCCCGGGCGTGCGGCCTCCCCTCCCCGGGGCGTGCGCTCCGGGACCTCGGTCGCCCCTCCGGGTCCGAGCGGACATGTCCGGCGAACCGACCTGACCCCAGGCTAGGGGAGGTTGCGACACGAATCAAACACCTGTTCGAGCATGTCTCGACTCTGTCGGTCGTTCGTGATAGACCTTCGTACAGGTGTTCTACGTACACGTGTTCGACCGACCCGGTCGGCGCGGAGGCGAAGGGCTCGCGGCGTCCGATCGACCGGGGAAGGCGATCGGGCCCGCGGGCCGGGACGGAGCAGGCATGGATGCGATGGCGATCTCGACGGTCGGGCCCCTCGGCCCTGCGGGCGGGGCGACGGGGCGTGCGGAGGAGCGGCCGCTGCGGCTCACGCGCCGGGGCCGCGTGGTCCTCGTGCTCCTGGCCGCCGCGGTCCTGCTGCTGGCCGCGCGGGTGGGCGTCGCCGTCGCGAGCGGCCCGGGCGAGCCCGTGGAGGTCCGGGTGCACGTCGTGAGCTCGGGGGAGACGCTGTGGGAGCTCGCGCAGGGGGTGGCGGCGCCGGGAGAGGACCTGCGCGACGTCGTGAGCGGGCTCGCCGAGCTCAACGGGCTCTCGTCCTCGGGCCTCCAGGCCGGCCAGAAGATCCTCCTCCCGGCGTCCGCCTGAGGCCGGCTGGGCGCCCTCGGTGCGGACGCGAGAGCGCGCTGTGACGCAGGACACGGGCGAAACCGGTCCCCGTGCGGTGCGCAGGGGTTGCGGCATCATTTAGGTCGCCCTAAGTTAGTGTCACCTCACAACGCCGGCTGGGGGGCTGGGCGGACGAGGTGAGGAGCGCGCGGTCCACCGCGACTCCTGTGCACGTCGCCGCGCGTGAGGCGAGTCACGCGCGAGATGGGGACGGGGGCGTCCCGACGGGGGCGGTCGACCACGGCCGCCCCCGTTCTGCCGTCCACGAGCCCCGGTGCAGCCGTCTGCGCGCCGACGACGCGGCGGGCGCGAGCGGCCGGCGTCGGAGGCGTGTTGCACGGTCCCGCCGCGACGGCATACGTTCGTCGCGCCGACCTGTCGGCGCGAACCCCGCGGAGGAGCCCGCCATGCACTGCCCGTTCTGCCGCCACGCGGACTCCCGCGTCGTCGACTCGCGCACCTCGGACGACGGCGCGTCGATCCGTCGGCGCCGCCAGTGCCCCGAGTGCAACCGCCGCTTCACGACGATCGAGACCGCGAGCCTGTCCGTGGTCAAGCGCTCCGGCGTCACGGAGCCCTTCTCGCGCGAGAAGATCGTCAACGGCGTGCGCAAGGCCTGCCAGGGGCGACCCGTCAACGAGGACGACCTCGCGGTGCTCGCGCAGCGCGTCGAGGAGACCATCCGGGCGAGCGGCAGCGCCGAGCTCGACGCGTACGAGATCGGGCTCGCGATCCTCGGGCCGCTGCGCGAGCTCGACGAGGTCGCCTACCTGCGCTTCGCGAGCGTCTACCAGGCGTTCGACTCGCTCGAGGACTTCGAGAGCGCGATCACGTCGCTGCGCGTCGAGCGCGAGGAGCGCGAGACGGCCGCGGCCCGGGCCGAGGAGGGCTCGAGCGGCACCGCTCCGGGGGCGGACGTTCGCGGGGAGGTCGCACCGCACGCCTGAGGCCGCACGCGCGAGGGCACGTCGCGGCCCCGGCAGGGGTCCCGCGTCGTCGGCGCGCGTCCGGCGGGCCTACAGGTCGCTGGACCGCGACGCCCAGATGTTGATGCCGGTGTCCGCGGGCAGCGCGTCGACGGCAGCGAGCTCCTCGGCGGAGAGCGCCGGCGCGTCGAGCGCGGCGAGGTTCTCGTCGAGCTGCCGGGTCGAGCTCGCGCCGAGCAGCACGGACGTGACGCGCTCGTCCCGCATCGCCCAGAGGATCGCCGTCGTGGCGAGGCTGCGCCCGTGGGCGCGGGCGAGGTCGTCGAGCCGGCGGACGTGGTCGAGGTTCGCCTCCGAGAGGAACGCCGGTCGGAGCGGCCCCCCGCGCGCCGCGCGCGAGTCGTCCGGAACCCCGCGCAGGTACCGGTCGGTGAGCATCCCCTGGGCGAGCGGCGAGAAGGCGACGACCCCGAGCCCCGCGGCGCCCGCGACGTCGAGCACGGACGCGCCCGCGGGGTCGTGCGGGTCGGGCTCCTCGACCCACCGGTTGAGCATCGAGTACGACACCTGCGTCACGACGAGGTCGACGCCCACCTGCTCCGCGACCCGGAGCGCCTCCCGGGTGCGACGCGCCGAGTAGGACGAGATGCCCGCGTACCGCGCGCGACCCGAACGGACCGCGGTGGCGAGCGCACCGACCGTCTCCTCGAGCGGCGTCGTCGGGTCGAAGCGGTGGGAGTAGAAGATGTCGACGTGGTCGAGCCCGAGGCGACGCAGCGAGGCGTCGAGCGAGGAGAGCAGGTACTTGCGCGAGCCGCCCTCGCCGTAGGGGCCGGGCCCCATGCGGTAGCCGGCCTTGGTCGTCACGACGAGCTCGTCGCGCACCGTCCGCAGCTCGCGCGCGAGGAGGTGCCCCAGGGACTCCTCGGCCGCTCCGCCCGGCGGGCCGTAGTTGTTCGCGAGATCGAGGTGGGTCACGCCGCGGTCGACCGCGTGCAGCACGATCTCGCGCTGCGTCGCCCGCGGGTCGGCGTCGCCGAAGTTCTGCCACAGGCCCAGCGACACCGCCGGCAGCGCCAGCCCGGACCGACCGAGACGGCGGTGCGGCAGCGGGGCCCGGTCCGGGGACGGGGGAGCGGCGGAGGCGGAGGAGTCGGTCGGCACGCGGCCGACGCTACCCGACACCGTCCGGCCGTCCGTCGGAGACCGGCCGACCGGCGGACAAATCAGGTGGCGTCCGGCGACGCGGTGCGGGAGGCTGGCGAGGTGCCCGCACCGTCGGGCCGACCGCAGTGCACGACCGAGTTCCCCCATCGACGAGGAGACCGCCATGGCGTCCGACCAGCAGCGATCCGCTGCAGACACCGCACCGACCGACGAGGCCAAGGCGAAGTTCCGGGAGGCGCTCGACCGGAAGAACGCGGCGCGCCACCGCACGGCCGACGGCGAGTCCAACACCGGGTCGGTGCACGGGTCCGAGACCGTGGGGCCGGTCCAGCGCACGTTCCGCCGCAAGTCCGGCTGACGGCCGCCTCCGGCTCAGCGTTCGTCGTCGTCCGGTCGCCCCGTCGGGGGCGGCCGGACGACGTGCGTCGGCGACCCTGACGGGGAAGTGTGGCTAGGCCTCCGATCGGGCGAAGCGTCGCCCCGTCACCTCACGGACCTCGATGACGACCCATTCCTCGGTCGGGACGTCCACGACGGGGACGAGGGGTGCGGCGTCCTCCTGGACGGCGTCGACCTCGTGCTCGCTGCGCGGCCGGTGCGCGGTGCCGCGGGCGACGACGCTCCACGCCCCGTCGTCGTCCACGTGGTCCCACTCGAGAGCGACGCGTTCGTTGGTCGCCAGGGTCGCGAGCTTGGTCCCGGGGACGGTGCGGAACGCGAGCGTGCGCTCGTGCGCCCGCACCGTGACGGGGTAGATGTCCGGCTCGCCCCGCACGCTCACGGCGAGGCGTGCGACGTGGGTCCCCTCCACGAGGTCCCACGACGCGTCGGCGTCGAGGATCTGCGGCCCGTCGTGCGTGTATCCGGTCATGCCTCATCGTGGCACCGCCGAGCGCGGGGCGCTCAGCGGCGAAGGTCATGCCGCCCGAGGACCTTCGCCGCGTGCGCCGGGGCGACCCGGTGCACGCGGCGAAGGCGCTCGCGGTGGGCGTCAGTCGAGGACGCGCAGGGCGATCGTCTGCTCCATCGCGGCCAGGGCCTCGATGACGGCGGGCTCGACGCGCGAGCCGACGTCCGTGACGACGTAGCCGATCTCGCCACGCGTGGCGAGGAGCTGGCCCTCGATGTTCGTGCCGTGCTCCGCGAGGGTCGCGTTGACGGCCGCGAGGACGCCCGGCGTGTTCCGGTGCAGGTGCGTGATGCGCGTGATCCCGGTCGTCTGCTCGAGCGCGAGGTTCGGCACGTTGACGCTGAGCGTCGTCGAGCCCGTCGTGAGGTAGTCGCGCAGCTTGGCCGAGACGAACTGGCCGATCGCCTCCTGCGCCTCCTCGGTCGAGCCACCGATGTGCGGCGTGAGGATGACGTTCGGCAGGCCGCGCAGCTCGGAGTCGAACGCGTCGCCCTTGCGCTTGGGCTCGTGCGGGAACACGTCGACGGCGGCGCCGGAGACGCGGCCCTCCTCGATCGCCTCGCGCAGCGCGCCGTAGTCCACGACGAACCCGCGCGACAGGTTGAGGAAGATCGAGCCCTGGCGCATGCGGGCGAACTGCTTGGCGCCGAACAGCCCGGCGTTGCCCTGGCGGCCGTCGACGTGCAGCGTGACGACGTCCGCCTGCTCCAGCAGCTCGTCGAGCGTGTCCATGCGTCGCGCGTTGCCGAGCGCGAGCTTCTCCGCCGTGTCGTAGAAGACCACGGACATGCCGAGGTTCTCGGCCACGACCGAGAGCTGGGTGCCGATGTTGCCGTACCCCACGATGCCGAGCGTGCGGCCGCGGACCTCGTGCGCCCCCTCCGCCGACTTGTCCCAGCGGCCCTCGTGCAGCGCGCGGTCGCGCTCGGTGAGCCGGCGCGTGAGCGCGATGATCTCGGCGAGCGCGAGCTCGACGACGGAGCGCGTGTTCTGGAACGGGGCGTTGAACACGGCGACGCCCTGCGACGCGGCGGAGCGCAGGTCGATCTGGTTCGTGCCGATGCAGAACGCGCCGAGCGCCACCAGGTCGGGGGCGTTCTCGAGCACGTTCGCGGTGACGTTCGTCTTGGACCGGATGCCGAGGAGGTGGACCCCGTCGAGGGCCTCGATCAGCTCGGACTCGTCGAGGGCGCCGGTGCGGACGGTGACGTCGATCCCCGCCGCCTCGAGGTTCGAGGCGGCGAGAGGGTGCAGGTTTTCAAGGAGGAGGGCGCGTAGCACGCTCCCATGGTGCGCCCGGTCCATGGTCCGGGCCAAACGGGTCTTGACCCTCGGGACGAGGTGAACGACCGATCCGAACGGCCGGACGCGCCGGCGGCCGACCGGGTCAGGGCGCGACGCGCGCCCCGTCGCGCGCGGCCGTGCCCGCCGTCGTCGAGCCCGTCCCGGTCACGCCCTCCGGGAGCGCGCGGGCGTGCACGACGACCAGGCGCTGGGTCGGGCGGGTCATGGAGACGTAGAGGTCCGAGGCGCCGGAGGGGCCGGTCGCGATCTCGGCGGGCTCCACGAGCACCACGGCGTCGAACTCGAGCCCCTTCACCTGGACCGGGTCCAGGACCGTGAGGGGGGCGTCCGGTCCGGCGTCCACGAGACCGAGGGCGGCGCGCAGGGCGGGCACGGCCTGCGCCGCGGCGACGACGGCCACGCGCCCCGACTCCGCGGCGACGAACTCCGCGCGCGCCGCGTCGGCCTCGGCGCGGACCTGGGCGGGGAGGCCGTCGGGCGTCGCCTCGACGACGCGCAGCGCGTCCTCCACGTCGCGCGCGGACGTGAGCGGCGAGACGGGCAGCCCGGCGGCGAGGGCGGCGCGGCGGGCGGCGTCGGCGACGGAGGCGGGGGTCCGGTAGTTCACGGTCAGTTCCGCGAGCCGCCACGCGTCGCGGAACACCGGGTCGAGCATGCCCTTCCACGAGCGCGCCCCCGCGAGCGACGACGTCTGCGCGACGTCGCCGACGACCGTGAACGAGCGCGTCGGGCACCGGCGGACGAGCATGCGCCACGCCATGGCCGAGAGCTCCTGGGCCTCGTCGACCACGACGTGCCCGTAGGTCCACGTGCGGTCCTGCGCGGCGCGCTCCGCGGTGGTGAGGCGCGGGCCGCTCGCCGAGAAGCGCTCGGCGAGCACGTCCGCGCCGACGATCCCGCCGCCCGCACCGGACGACTCGAGCACCTGCCGCGCGTACTCGAGGTCCTGAGCCCGCTGCGCCGCCCGTGCGGCGGCCTCGGCCCGCTCCGCCTGGTCGTCCTCGCCGAGCAGCTCCGCGGCCTCGTCGAGGAGCGGCACGTCCGCGGGCGTCCACGGCGCCCCCTTCGGCCGCTCGAGCAGCCGCCGGTCGGCGGGCGAGAGCTCGGGCGCCGCCTCGGCGAGCCGGTGCGGCTTGGTCCACAGGTCCTCGACGAGGCGCTCCGGCGTGAGGGGGAGCCACGCGAGGTTGAGCGCGACGCGCACGTCGCGGTGCGAGCGCAGGTCCTCGAGCGCGAGCGCGCGGTCCTCGCCGACGAGCGGCTCGCCGAGCTGGCGCCCGTACTGGTCCACGAGGCGCGAGAGCATCTCGCGGACGAACGTGACGCGCGCGAGGTTGTGCGGCTTGTGGGTGCGCCGGGCCTTCGCGATGGCGTCGCGGACGTCGCGGCGCCGGATCAGCAGGTCGTGGCCGTCGAGGCGCACGGGGACGTCCGCCGCGGGCACGCGCTCGCGCGCCTGCACTGCGCGTCGCACGGCCCGGGCCATGACCGCCCGCCCCTTGACGCGCGCGACGCGGGGGTCTTCCGTGCCGTCGGCGACGACGCCCGGCAGGAGGTCGGCGATCGTCGTGCTGACGACGCCCGTCTCGCCCAGCGACGGCAGCACCTGGTCGATGTAGCGCAGGAACGAGTGGCTCGGGCCGACGAGGAGGACGCCCGAGCGCTCGAGCAGCCGCCGGTGCGCGTAGAGGAGGTAGGCGGCGCGGTGCAGCGCGACGGCGGTCTTGCCCGTGCCGGGCCCGCCCTGCACGACGAGCGCACCGGCCAGCCCGGACCGGATGATCGCGTCCTGCTCGGCCTGGATCGTCGCCACGATGTCGCCCATGCGCCCGGTGCGTCCTGCCGCCATCGCGGCGAGGAGCGCGCCCTCGCCGGAGAGCGTCGTCCCGGTGACGGCCTCGGGCGCGTCCAGGTCCAGGAGCTCGTCCTCGAGGCCCGTCACGTCGCGCCCGCGCGTCACCAGGTGCCGACGCCGGACGACGCCGTCGGGGTGGGCCGCCGTCGCGCGGTAGAACGACTGCGCCGCGGGCGCGCGCCAGTCGGTGAGGAGGCTCGTGTGCTCGGCGTCGGTCAGGCCGATGCGCCCGACGTAGCGGCGCGTGCCGTCGTCCAGGTCGAGGCGGCCGAACGCGAGCCGGTCCTCGACCGCGTCGAGCTGCGCGACGCGGTCCTCGTACAGCGTCGCGAACGCGTCGCGCTCGCTCCGGTTCTGCGGCGAGCCCGACGGTCCGGACCGGCGGACGGCGTCGAGCCGCGCGCGGGCGGCGGCGCGCAGCTCGTCGAGGCGTGCGTAGAGGGTGTCCACGACCTCCTGCTCGAGCCGGAGCTCGTCGTTGCGTCCCACGCTGTCCCTTCCCTCGGCCGGGCGTCGCGCCCGGGCGCCCGCCCGTGACACGGCCGTCCATTATGGCGCACGGGCGCCGGGCCCGGGACCGGTCCTCGGCGCGTCCCGGGCCCGTGACCGGGCCGGACGCGCGGCTGACGCTAGGATCGTGGGCCATGGCGACCAGAGGGGAGCGGGCGTCGTGACCGGGACCGACCGTCAGGTCCCCGCGCGGCCCTCGGCGCGGGGCGACGAGGCCGACGCGCGCGACCAGGCGCTGTCCGAGCGCGCGGTCCTCGCCCCGACGGACGAGCTGCGCATCCTCCTCGTCGAGGACGACGACGGCGACGCGATCCTCGTCGAGGAGCTGCTGGCGGACGGCAACCTCACGGTCGACCTCCACCGTGCGACGACCCTCGACGCCGCGCTCGAGATGCTCGTCTCCTGGCACGTCGACTGCGTCCTGCTCGACCTCGGGCTGCCCGACTCGGTCGGGCTGTCGGCGGTCGAGCGGGTGCGGACCGGCACCCACCCGCCCGCCCTGGTGGTCCTCACGGGGCACTCCGGCATCGACCTCGGCGTCCAGGCCGTCGCGGCCGGCGCCGACGACTACCTGGTGAAGGGGGAGGTCGACGGCGACCTCCTGAGCCGGTCGGTGCGCTACGCCGTGCAGCGCCGCATGTCCGTCGAGCAGCAGCGCGCGCTGTACCGCAGCGAGGTCCGAGCGGCCGAGACCGCGCGGCTGGAGCGCGCGCTCCTGCCCACGCCGCTCGTCCAGGACGACCGGCTCGACGTCATGGTGGGCTACGTCCCCGGCGGCAACGGCCTCCTCGGCGGCGACTTCTTCGACGCGGTCGAGCGACCCGACGGGACCGTCCTGTGCATCATCGGCGACGTCGCGGGCCACGGCCCCGACGAGGCCGCGCTCGGTGCGACGCTGCGCACCGCGTGGCGCACCATCGTGCTCTCGGACACCCAGCCGGAGGGCATCCTCCCGCTCCTGGAGCGCGTCCTCGTGCCCGAGCGCGCCCGTCCCGAGGTCTTCGTCACGCTCTGCCAGGTCGTGGTCTCCGCGGACCGCCGCCGCGCGGAGGTGTACCTCGCCGGGCACCTCGCCCCGCTCCTGCTGCGCGACACCGCGACCGAGATCACGCCCACCGCGCGCGGCCGTGCGCTCGGCATCCCCGTGCAGGGCGGGTGGACGTCGCAGTCCGTCGACCTCGGGGAACGCTGGGCGCTCATGCTCTACACGGACGGGCTCGTCGAGGCGACCGTCGCGGGGCCGGGGGGAGTGGTCGGGCCGCGCGCCCGACCGGAGCGCGTCGGCGTCGACGGCCTGCGCCGCGCGGTCGACAGCGCTCTCGAGCAGGGCGTCGAGGGGGTCGTGGAGCGCGTCTTCCGCCGCGTGCGCGACCTGCACGGCGGCCCGCTGGCCGACGACGCCGCGCTCCTCGTGCTCGGCTGGGGCGGGGACGAGGGCACCCCCGGCGAGCGCACGGCGACCCTCGCCGACTCGGACGAGTGGGCCCGGTGACGCCCCCGGTGGGCGAGACGGCCGTCGCGGGACGCGCCGGGCGCCGGCGTGCCCCGACCCTGCGCCGCCGGCTCGGGTGGGCGCTCGTCGTCGCGGGCGTGATCCTCCTCGGCGTCCTCGCGACGTCGGCCATCGCGCTCTCGCGCGTGCTCACCATCCAGAACGAGGTCACCGGGCCGTTCTTCGACGCCGTGACCGGGGCGGACGCCGCGTACGTGGGCCTCCTCGACGCCGAGGTCGCGGTCCGTGCGTACGTCGCGACCGGCGACGACACCGCCCTCGAGGCCTACACCCGTGCGGTGGGGACGGACGCCGAGGGCGTCGTCCCGGACGCCACCCTCGTCGACCGCCTCGGGTTCGACGCCGAGCTCGCGGCGCTGGCCTGGCGGTCCGACGCCTCCGTGCGGGCCTGGGTCGCCGACTACGCCGAGCCGGCCATCGAGACCACCGAGGACGACGGACCGGGACGGGTGCGTGCGGTCGACCAGGCCCACGGTGCCGAGCTGTTCGCGGCCGCCCGGGCCGACACCGCGCGGTACGTCGACGCGCTCCGGGCCGAGCGCGTGGAGCGGCTCGACGCGCTCGACCGGTGGAGCCGGGCGCTCTTCGGGAGCGTCCTCGTCCTGGTCGGCTCGGCGCTCGCGGTCGGGATCATCCTCTGGGTGTGCCTCAAGCGGTGGGTGACCGAGCCGATGGCCGAGCTCGCGCACCGCGTGCGGCTCGTGAGCTCCGGGAGCCTCGACGAGCCGGTCGTGACCTCGGGCCCGGCGGAGATCGCGGACCTCGCCCAGGACGTCGAGCACATGCGCGTCGAGCTCGTGAACCAGGTCGCGGAGATCAAGGCGTCGCACGAGGACGCCGCCCGCTCGCACGAGCTCCTCGCCGAGCAGGCGAGCGAGCTCGAGCGGTCCAACCGCGACCTCGAGCAGTTCGCCTACGTCGCGTCCCACGACCTCCAGGAGCCGCTGCGCAAGGTCGCGAGCTTCACGCAGCTCCTCAAGAAGCGGTACGGCGGGGAGCTCGACGACCGTGCGGACCAGTACATCGACTTCGCGGTCGACGGCGCCAAGCGCATGCAACGCCTCATCCAGGACCTGCTCGGCTTCTCGCGCGTCGGCCGGACGGGCAGCGAGCGCGTCGACGTGGACCTCGAGCGGGAGCTCGAGGGCGTGCTCGAGGACCTGTCCGAGAAGGTCGCGGAGACCGGGGCGAGCATCACGCACGACCCGCTGCCCGTCGTCGTCGGCGAGCGCGCGCTCCTGCACCAGCTGCTGGCCAACCTCGTCGGCAACGCGCTGAAGTTCCGCGACCCGGACCGGCCGCCGGCCGTGCACCTGGGGGTGCTCGCGCGCGACACGCACTGGGAGATCTCCGTCGAGGACAACGGGATCGGGATCGACCCGCAGTACGCGGAGCGCGTGTTCGTCATCTTCCAGCGTCTGCACGCCAAGGACGTGTACGAGGGGACCGGCATCGGGCTCGCGCTGTGCAAGCGCATCGTCGAGTACCACGGCGGCCGGATCTGGATCGAGCCGCGCGAGGGCGGGACGACGATCCGCTTCACGCTCGCCCACGCGTACGTGCACGCGCAGGTCGGCTACGCTCGCTCCGACCCCGACGGCGCGGAGCAGGTCACCCCTGCCCGCGCGCGCGACGACGACGAGGAGAGCCCCGCATGAGCCACGGCAGCAAGCCGATCGACGTCCTCCTGGTGGAGGACGACCCCGGCGACGTGCTCATGACGCGCGAGGCGTTCGAGGACCACAAGGTGACGAACCGTCTGTCGGTGGTCTCCGACGGCGTGAGCGCGCTGCAGTTCCTGCGCAAGGAGGGCGAGCACGCTGACGCCCCGACGCCGGACCTCATCCTCCTCGACCTCAACCTGCCCCGGATGGACGGGCGCGAGGTCCTCGCCGAGCTCAAGGCGGACGAGGCGCTGCGCAAGATCCCGGTCGTCGTCCTGACGACGTCGGAGGCCGAGGAGGACGTCGTGCGCAGCTACTCGCTGCACGCCAACGCGTACGTCACCAAGCCCGTCGACTTCGACCGTTTCATCGACGTGGTGCGCCAGATCGACGACTTCTTCGTCTCGGTGGTGCGCCTGCCCGGTCGCTGACCTGGGCGCGGTCCCGGGCGGGCGCGTGCGGGCCGCCGCTCCGGGAAGAACCGCGGGCCGAGGCGTGTTGTCCTCGTCAGGCCCGCCGCGCCGTCGGCAGCGCGCGGGCGAAGGACGTCACGAGGAGGATGCATGCTGGACCCTCGCGGGATCTACGAGCTCGACGAGCAGGCGGTGGCCCGCCTGTGGCCCACGCCGCCCGAGCCGGGCGCCGGGCCCGTGCTGCTGCACGCCGTCGCGGGGTTCGTCGACGCGGGCAGCGCGGGCGCGGTGGCGGTCGACCACCTGCTGGAGCTCGGCGAGGTCACCCGGGTGGTGACGTTCGACGTCGACCAGCTCCTCGACTACCGCTCCAAGCGGGCCACGATGACCTTCAGCACCGACCGCTGGTCCGACTACGACGAGCCCCACCTGGTGATCGACCACGTGCGCGACGCCGAGGGGACGGGGTTCCTGCTGCTGCACGGCGCCGAGCCGGACGTCCAGTGGGAGCGCGTGGTGGCTGCGGTGCGCGACGTCGTCGAGCGCCTCGGCGTGTCGCTCACGGTCGGCTTCCACGGCATCCCGATGGGGATCCCGCACACGCGCCCGCTCTCGGTCACGGCGCACGCGACCCGGCCCGAGCTGCTCGGCGAGCACACGTCGTGGTTCGGCACCGTGAAGGTCCCGGCCAGCCTCGCCGCGCTGCTGGAGCTGCGGCTCGGCCGCGCCGAGCACGACGCGCTCGGCGTGACCGTGCACGTGCCGCACTACCTGGCGCAGTCGTCGTACCCGCCCGCGGCGGTGGTCGCGCTCGAGCACGTGCAGCGCGTCACGGGCCTGGACCTCGCGACGAGCGGGCTCGCGGAGGCGGTGCAGGAGGCGAAGGCCGAGGTCGAGCGTCAGGTGCGGGACTCCGAGGAGGTCGCCGCCGTCGTGCGCGCTCTCGAGGAGCAGTACGACGCGTTCGCGCGCTCCGTGGGTCGGACGAGCCTGCTCGCCGAGTCCGCGCCGATCCCGACGGCCGACGAGCTCGGTGCGGAGTTCGAGCGTTTCCTCGCCCAGCAGTCGGGCGACTGAGCCGCGGCTCGCCCCACCCGCCCCGGTCCGCGGACCGGGGCGGAATGTGCCGAAAAATCATCACGAGAGGTGGCGAGTTCCGTGGCGGACCGGACGTGGTCCGTGCCACACTGTCACCCGTTGCAGTGACGTACTTGCGCACGACCCGGTGCAGGGCCGGTACGTGGGTCCGCCCGGCGGGGTGGTCCGGCGTCGGGCCTGCCGGCCGCACACGGCCGGGCGCCGGCGAAGGACGTGGGACATGGCATTGCGGCGCACGGGGGTGGACGAAGGGTCCGCTCGCTGATGTCCCCGGACGGACAGAAGGTCAGAGGAAGAGCATGGCGCAGGGTTCTGTGAAGTGGTTCAACGCCGAGAAGGGCTACGGCTTCATCGCGCAGGACGGCGGCGGTGCCGACGTCTTCGTGCACTACTCGGCGATCGAGTCGAACGGGTACCGCACGCTCGACGAGGCGCAGCGGGTCGAGTTCGAGATCACCCAGGGGCCGAAGGGCCCGCAGGCGGAGAAGGTTCGTCCGCTCTGACGTCCACGACGTCTCGCGCGTCCACGACGTCTCGCGGCCGGATCACCCGGTCGTCGCAGGAGCCGCGTCCCTCGGGCGCGGCTCCTGTCGCGTCTCACGACCCGTCTGCCGCCGGGCCGTCGGCCGGCGCGACCTCGGGGTCGTCGAGCACCGGGGCGGTGCCCACGAACGCGCGCAGCTCGTCGCCCGTGACGACGCGTGCCGGGACGGCGAGCGAGCGGACCGCACGCGCCAGCGTCGCGCTCGACAGGCTCGGCGCACCCGACCCGGCACGGACCGCGGCCAGGACGACGTTGCCGTAGCGGCGGCCCTTGAGCTGCGCGGGCTCCGCGATCGCCGCGACCCGGTCCTCCGCGCAGGACGCCTCTCCGAACGCGGCCGCGAGGGTCGCGGTCTCGCGGCGCGCCGTCGTGAGCGGCGGCCGGTCGGCGCAGTTGACGAGGTAGACCCCGCCCGGGCGCAGGACGCGGTGCACCTCGTCCGCCATGCCGCGGGTCGCGAGGTGGTCGGGCGTGCGGTCGCCGTCGAACACGTCCCGGACGACGACGTCGTACGAGGCGTCGGGAAGGCTCGCCACCGCGTGCCGCGCGTCGTCGGCGCGCAGCCGGAGCCGGGGGGAGCGCGGGAGGTCGAACCACGTGCGGACCAGCTCGAGCAGGCGGGAGTCGAGGTCGACCCCGAGCTGGGACGAGCCGGGCCGGGTGTGCTCCACCCAGCGCGGGAGGCTGCACCCCGCCGCGCCGAGGTGCAGCGCGCGCAGAGGGCCGGGGGCGAGCTCGTCCACGACGGCCGCCATCTGCTGCATGTACTCGAACGCGAGCATCCCGGGGTCGTCGAGGTCGAGGTAGGAGCTGGGGACGCCGTTGACGTACAGCGTGACCGCCGACGGGTGGTCGGGGTCGCGCTCGACGTGCGCCGTCCCCGTCGACGTGGCCACGGGCCCGGTCGGCAGGTCGGGGGCCGCGCCACGGCTCCCGTTCGCCCGGCGCCGGGACCGTGTGGGTGGCGCGGAGGACCCTGGGGAACGTCGGGAGGTGCGGCGAGCCATGTGCTCACCGTAGGGCCGGCCGGCACCGGACGTTGACAGGATCGAACAGGTGTTCGATAGTGGAGGAGGAGGTGCGCGATGTCGAACGAAGCAGGCGCGAAGGGGGCGGTCGCCGTCCCCGCCGAGGTCCGTCGGCTGCTGGACCGTGCGGACGCGGAGCTCGTCGCGGCGGCGCTCGCGCAGGACGCGGGCGAGCGCTTCGTGCACGCGCACCTCGGTGCGCTGCGCGCCGCCGCGGCGGTCGTCGCGCTGCGTGCCCGGCCCGTGCGCCGCGGCCGGGCCCGCTCGGTGTGGGACCAGCTCGCGGACGCCGAGCCGTCGCTCGCCGCCTGGTCCGGCTACTTCGCGAGCGGGGCGCGCGTCCGCGCCGCCGTCGACGCGGGCCGGTTCGACGCCGTGGACCCGCGCCGGGCCGACGAGCTCGTGGCGTGCGCCGAGGACTTCCGCGACGAGGTCGCGATGCTCGTCGACCCCGACGCCGGGTTCGTCCGGATGCCCGGCCTGCGGACGGTGGCGTCGTGACCCGGGCGCTGCCTGCGTCGAGCGCCCGGTGAGGCGGCGATGAGCCGCGGTCCGCGCGCGAGCGTCCGCCGCGACTGGGGCGACGACGAGGAGGGGTGCTCGATCCTCCACGTCGACATGGACGCGTTCTTCGCGTCCGTCGAGCTCGCCCGGCGCCCCCAGCTCGTCGGTCGCCCGGTGATCGTCGGCGGCGCGGAACGGGGTGTCGTCCTCGCGGCGACGTACGAGGCGCGGGCCTTCGGTGTCCACTCGGCGATGCCGATGGTGACGGCACGCCGCCTGTGCCCGCAGGCGATCGTCGTCCCGCCGGACCACACGCGGTACCACGAGGTCTCCCGGTCCGTCATGGCGGCGATCGGCGAGATCACGGCGCTCGTGGAGCAGGTGAGCGTCGACGAGGCGTTCCTCGACGTGAGCGGGGCCCGGCGACGGCTCGGGCCGCCGACGCGGATCGCGGCCGAGCTGCGGCGCCGCGTGCGGGCCGAGCACGGCATCACCTGCTCGGTCGGCATCGCGACGAACAAGTTCGTCGCCAAGCTGGCCTCGACGCACGCGAAGCCGGACGGCGTGCTCCTCGTGCCGGCCGCGGCCACGGTCCCGTTCCTGCGCACGCTGCCCGTGGGCGCGCTGTGGGGGGTGGGGGAGCGGACCGAGAGCGCCCTCGCGCAGTGGGGCATCCGGACCGTCGCCGAGCTGGCCGACACGGACGTCGCCTCCCTCCAGGCAGCGGTCGGCAAGGTCGCGGGCGCGCACCTGCACGACCTCGCGTGGGGGCGCGACCCCCGGCCGGTCGAGCCCGAGCGGTCGGAACGGAGCATCGGCGCCGAGACGACGTTCGCCCACGACCTGCGCGACCTCACGGCGGTCCAGGCGCGCGTCCTGGAGCTCGCGGACCGGTGCGCGGGCCGGCTGCGCCACCAGGGTCTCGTCGCACGCACCGTGAGCGTGAAGGTCCGCACGAGCGACTTCCGCACCGTCACCCGCGCGCGGACCCTCGGCGCCCCGACGGACGTCGCGCGGGAGATCTACCTCGTGGCGCGGGAGCTCGTCTCGAGCGTCGACCTGCGGGGCCTGGCCGTCCGGCTCGTGGGGGTCCGCGCGGAGGGTCTCGAGCCGCGCGCGGAGGCCGTCGTGCAGCCCACGCTCGAGGAGGCCGTCGAGGAGACGAGCGCGGCGCGGCGCCGCGTGGAGGAGGCCGTCGACGCGGTCCGAGGGCGGTTCGGCGTGAGATCCATCGCCATGGGGCCCGCCAGGGCCCGCTCGACTACCACCCCCGCGGATGTCGATCTATCCTGAGGGTGACACACGACCAGCGTGGAGAAACGGGGTGCTCATGCCTCTGTCTGAGTACGAGCAGCGGGTCTTGGAGCAGATGGAGCGCGCGCTCACCTCGGACGACCCGCGGTTGGCGAACACGCTCCAGGCGCCACGACGACGTTCGGCGCTGCGCTACGTCCTGGCCGGGGTCGGCGTGGTAGGCGGCCTCCTCCTCCTCGTGCTGGGCGCTGCGCTCTCGCAGACCTGGCTCGGGGTGATCGGCTTCGTCCTCATGTTCGGGGGCGTCGTCCTGGTCTTCCAGTCCCCGCGCTCGTCGCGCAAGGGACCGGTCGGGACCGTCGAGGCGGACGGCACCGTCCGCCCGGCCGCGCCGAGCAAGTCGACGCGCAAGCCGTTCCTCAGCCGACTGGAAGAGCGCTGGGACCGTCGGCGCGAGCAGGACGGTCGCTGAGCGATCCGTCGACCGCGTCGACCGCCGCGTCGACGAGCTCCTGGAGCCGCTCCGGGCGGGTGACCGTCCGCGGTTCCGGGGCGTAACGCTCGGCCTCGAGGGCAGACGCCAGCCCGGCGACCGCCTCGGCCACGTCCTCGTCGCGCGGGTGCTGCCCGCGACGCGCCTGCAGGCTCGCGACGACGGCGGCGGGAACGCGGCGGGGAGTCGTGGACGTCGGCCACCGCACGTCGAGCGCCCCGAGCCTGTCGACGAGCTCGTCCCACGCGTCCTCGGCGTCACGTAGGCTCGGCGTCTCGGACCGACGCCGCAGCACGAGCCACAGCGCCCCGCCGACGGCGACCGCGACGAGGAGCGCGACCCCCACGACGAGCGGCCACGGCGCGCCCTCGTCCGCACCGCCGCCGGTCGTCCCACCGGTCCCGGACGTCGTGGGTGCCGGGCTCGCGGGGGCCGAGGGCGCCCCGGTCGTCGCGCCGGGGGTCGGCACGTTGCCCGGGTCCTGCGGGCCTCCCGGGGTGACGGCCACGGGCGTCGCCCAGCGCGGCGTGGGCCCCGTCTGCTGGGCCGGGGTCGGCTCGAACCGCACCCAGCCCTGGCCCGGGAACCAGAGCTCCGGCCAGGCGTGGGAGTCGCGGCCGGTGACCTGGAAGCTCGAGTCGTCGACGCGCTCGCCCGGCAGGAACCCGACGCCGAGGCGCGCGGGGATCCCGAGGGTCCGCGCCATCATCGTCATCGACGTCGCGAACTGGACGCAGTAGCCCGTGCGGTCCTGGAGGAAGTCCCAGACCGCGTCGCCGGAGTCGCCCGGGGGGACCTCGGTCGAGTACGTGAACTGCGAGACGTCGCGGAAGTACGTCTGCAGCGCGAGCGCCTGGTCGTAGCGGGTCGGCGCCCCCTCGACGACCGCGGCCGCCAGGTCGCGGATGTCCTGCTCGTGCTCGGTCGCCGGGACGTCGAGGTAGTTGGGGTCGTCCGGGTCCGCGCCGCTCGCCCCGCGGAGCGACTCCGCGTCGAGGGGGCGGGAGAAGACCGCGAGCTCGTAGGCGGTGCCCGCGCCGGTGGGCTGCTCGCCGAGCACCTCGTCGCGGACGTCGTCGTACGACCAGTCGCCGTCGATGTCCACGGTGCGGGGCTCGGTCGGGAGGGGGAGCTTCGTGTCCCGCAGCGACTCGAGCGTGACACGCACGGAGGTCGGCTCCTCGACCCCGCCGGGGTCGGTGGGCCACAGCATCTGGTCGGCCGCCTCGATCGGGGTGCCGTCGCGGTCCGCGCCGCGCCGCCAGTTGGTGCCGTCGAAGCCCGTGAGGGTGAACACGCGGAGCGGGCCGACCTCGTCGCCGTCGGTGCGGTAGCGCAGCACGACCTCGCCCGAGCGCTCGGCGAGGTCGCGCCGCATGTCCAGGTCGTCCGAGAGCCGCACGGTCTGCCCGGTCGACGAGAAGAGCCGGGACCACGACGCCGACGCGACCTCGGGGAGAGAAGCGCTCGCCGACCCGAGGCCCAGGGCGACGACCGCGACGGCGACCGCCACGACGAGCGCCCCGGCGGCACGCAGGCCACCGGCCGCACGGTCCTCGGCCCGTCGCGCGGCCGCGCCACGCCGCACGGTGCGGTGCGGGTTGTCGACCGCGAGGAGCAGGACCAGCGCCGTCACGGTCACGACGAACGCCAGGGGCGGGATCTCGCCCATGATGACGAGTCCGGGGACCCACAGCGCGAGGAGCGGCACCGCGACGCCCGCACCCAGCCGGAGACCGCCGGCCATGAGGTCGGCGACGAGGAACACGACGACGGCGCCGCCGACGGCCATGAGCGCGATCGGCAGGCTCGGGTCGATGGGGGCGACCTCGGCGAGCGTGAGGTCCCGCGCGGTGGAGAGCCGGGACAGGACCCGGTCGACGTTGGAGAGGCCGATGAGCAGGGAGAACCGGTCGGTCGGGCCGCCGTAGAGCCCGAGCAGGGCCCAGAGCCCGACGACGAGCCCAGCGAGCGAGGGGAGCAGCGCGGCCGGCGGGGCGAGGGTCTCCCCGCGAGCGGCGTGGCCGCGCTCGAGGGCGTACCGCGAGACGCCGGTCACGAGGGCCAGGACCGCGATGGTCCGCACGGCGGTGCCGGTCCAGCCGCCCGGACCGATGACGCTGCCGAGCGCGTAGGTCGACGCCGTGACCGCGACGGCGACGAGCGCGGTCGTCGCGAGCACGCGGAGGCCGACCGAGGTCGTGGAGTCGGGGCGGGACGTGGTCATCGTGAGCCCTCCACGAGCAGGGTCCAGGCGTGCTCCAGGGACGCCGACGGGTCGACGAGCGCGGCGTGCCACCCGGTCGAGCGCAGGGCCGCGACCGTCTCGAGGGCGTCCGCGTGCTCGGGCGCCCAGGGACGAGCGCTCACCACGAGCGCGCGGTGCAGGCCGTCCCCGGCCATGGCCGCGACCGTGTGCCGGGCGACCGAGCCGAGCGGGCCGAGCACCGCGACGGTGATCTCGCCCGGGCGCCGGTCCCGCCGCAGCGCCTCGGACGTCGCGACGACCGAGCGGTCGGCGTCCGCGACGACGTGGTGCCCGTGCAGGTCGACGGTGGCGTCCAGGAGGTCGGCCGGGCCCTCGCCCGAGCGGTTGACGCGGAAGCCCGTGCCGGACACGACCGGCGCGAGCGACGTCGGGACGAGCCGGACAGGGTGGCCGGCCTGGAGGAGCGACACGCCGATCGACGCCGCGCACTCGACCGCCCACTCGCCGTCGGCGAGCGCGCGCGGGCTCGACGCGGCGAGCTCCGGGTGGGGCAGCAGCCCGCGGTCGAGGAGGACGCTGACGGGCGGCAGGCCCGCGCTCTCGTCCGCGCGGACCATGAGCTGACCGTGCCGGGCCGCGCTGGCCCAGTGCACGCGCCGCGGGTCGTCGCCGGCGACGTAGTCGCGCAGCACCGAGTCGTCGCTCGACGCGAGCCGGGCGCCCGACGCGGAGCGCTCGTGCTCGCCGAACGCGCGCGACCCGCGGACGGGCAGCTCCACCGTGCGCGGCCACACGGCCACCGCGGTCGGCTCGCCGAGCTCCTGGGTCGCGCTGACCAGGCCGAACAGGTCGACCCGCGTCGTGAGCAGCGGGCCGAGCGGCCACCGCCCGCGGCGGAGGGGGCGCAGCCGGTAGCGCACCGCGATGTGGTCGCCCACCGTCGCGACCTGGGCGCGCAGGGAGCCCTGGTCGCACAGCTCGTGCGCCGCCTGCTCGCTGATCCGCAGGCGGGCGAGCGTCGTGGCCGTGGACGACGTCGCCCGCGCGGCCGCGACCGTGAGGCGCGCCGTCGTGAACTGCCCGCGCACGGCGGGGTTCGGCTGGACGCGGCGCGACACGTGCAGGGCACCACGACCGCGGTCGATCCGACGGACGGCCATCCAGCACCAGGCGGCGCCGACGGCGAGCGCCCCGGCGACGCCGAGCCCGACGAGGTCGGGCAGCCCGAGCGTGACGCCCAGGACGGCGAGCGCGGCGCCGGCGGCGAGCACCACCGTGCCGCGGCGGGTCAGGCGCGCGCTGGCGAGGCTCCTGCCCCTGCCGCGGAGCCGCGCGAGGAACGACGGGGCGCGCACGTCAGCGTCGCTCGGTCGCGTCCAGGGCGGGGATCGGCGTCTGCGCCACGATCGACGCGACGACGGCCTCGGCGTCCTGGCCCGAGAGCCGGGCCTCCGTCGTGATGACGAGGCGGTGCGCGAGCACGGGGACGGCGAGGTACTGGACGTCGTCGGGGAGCACGTGGTCGCGCCCCGCCATGGCCGCGAGGGACTTCGCCGCGCGCAGGAGCTGGAGCGTCGTGCGGGGCGAGGCGCCGAGCCGCAGGCCCGGGTGCTCGCGCGTCGCGGTGACGAGGGCGAGCACGTACCGCTTGACGGCGGTGGACGCGTAGACGGCCCGCGCGACCTCGGCGAACCGCAGGACGGCCGCGCCGGTCGTCACGGGGCGGAGGTGCGCCAGCGGGTTGTCCGACTCCTGCCGGTCCAGCATCCGGAGCTCGGCGTCGACGTCGGGGTAGCCGACGGTCAGCCGCGCCATGAAGCGGTCGCGCTGCGCCTCCGGGAGCGGGTAGGTGCCCTCCATCTCGACGGGGTTCTGCGTCGCGACGACGAGGAACGGGCTCGGCAGCGGGTGGGTGGTCCCGTCGACCGTCGTCTGTCCCTCCTCCATGCACTCGAGGAGCGCCGACTGCGTCTTGGGCGAGGCGCGGTTGATCTCGTCGCCGATGACGATGTTCGAGAAGACGGGGCCGGGGCGGAACTCGAACTCGTGGTTCGCCGCGCGGTAGATGTTGACGCCGGTGAGGTCGCTCGGCAGGAGGTCCGGCGTGAACTGGATGCGGCCGACCTTGCAGTCGATCGTGCGGGCCAGCGCCTTGGCGAGCGTCGTCTTGCCGACGCCGGGGACGTCCTCGATGAGGAGGTGACCCTGGGCGAGGAGGACGGCGACGGTGACCGTCACGAGGTCCGGCCGGCCCGTGACCACGGACTCGATGCCGGAGCGGATCCGGCCCGTGGTCTCGACCAGCTCGTCGAGTCCCGCGAGGGGGCCGCCCCCGGGCTCGTCGGAGGGCGCGACAGGGGCGATGTCGGGGAGCACGGAGACCTCCGTCGTCGATGGCGCAGGGCCGCGGACCAGGGAGACCGCGGGTGGGAAGAGCCTAGTGGACCGCCGGCCGTGCGCCGAGCGTCGTCGCGAGGGCGGGAACGCGCCGCGCCGGCACGCGCCCGCCGCGGGGCACTGCGGGCGGGCCGCCGCCGCGACGCGCCATGGGGAGCACTCCCCTCCACCGCGCTCCACGCGCCTGACCTGCGGAGATCCTGCGAAGGCGGGTGAAAGCCGGTGGATTCACCGAGAGCGGTGGAGGGAAGTGGAGTACCGTGGAGGAGAAGGGAGCAGGAGAGGAGGTGCCTGGTGCATGTCCGGTTTCGTGGACGACGTGCTCGGCGGTTCCTCCGGCCTGCTCCTGGGCACCTTCACGCCACGGCTAGACGACAAGGGGAGGCTCATCCTCCCCGCGAAGTTCCGGTCGCGGCTCGCACCGGGTCTCGTCATGACGCGGGGGCAGGAGCGCTGTCTGTTCCTGCTGCCGATGGACGAGTTCCGGCGCATGTACGACCAGATCCGGCAGGCGCCGGTGACGAGCAAGCAAGCCCGGGACTACCTGCGCGTCTTCCTCTCGGGGGCGAGCGACGAGATCCCGGACAAGCAGGGACGCGTCTCGATCCCCGCGCCCCTGCGGGCGTACGCGGGGCTCGACCGCGACGTCGCCGTGATCGGCGCCGGCACGCGGGTGGAGATCTGGGACGCGCAGGCGTGGGAGACGTATCTCGCGGAGCAGGAGTCGGCGTACTCCGACACCGCGGAGGAGGTGTTCCCGGACCTGCGCTTCTAGGGTCACCCCCGGCTCCCGCACGGTGAGGCCTCCTCCCGCCCGGTCTGACGCACTTCCCCGGCGCCAGAAAGGACGCGGAGGGAGACCTGACCGTACGGGGCCGGGCCGACGAGGAGCACCACCCGGCGGCGCGTCCCGCGCCACCCGGCCACCGACCAGCACGGAGAGGAGACGGACATGACGAGCACTCCCGACGACGCCGCCGAGCGGCACGTCCCGGTCCTCCTCCAGCGGTGCGTCGACCTCCTCGCTCCGGCGCTGGCGCAGCCCGGCGCCGTCCTCGTGGACTGCACGCTCGGGATGGGCGGGCACACCGAGGCGGTCCTGGAGCAGGTCCCGACCGCGCGCGTCGTCGGCATCGACCGCGACCCCGAGGCCATCGCGCGCGCGTCGCGCCGTCTCGAGCGCTTCGGCGACCGGTTCCGCGCGGTGCACGCCGTCTACGACGAGATCGGCGAGGTCGTGGCCGACGTCGTCGGCGGGCCGGTCCAGGGCGTGCTCATGGACCTCGGCGTCTCGTCGCTGCAGATCGACGAGGCGGACCGCGGGTTCTCCTACGCGCACGACGCGCCGCTCGACATGCGCATGGACGCGACGACCGGCCAGACGGCCGCCGACGTCCTCAACACCTACGACGAGCGCGCGCTCACGCGGATCCTGCGCGACTACGGCGAGGAGCGGTTCGCGCAGCGCGTCGCCCGGGCGATCGTCCGACGTCGCGAGCAGCGCCCGTGGGAGCGCAGCGCCGAGCTCGTCGAGGTCGTCCGCGGGGCGATCCCCGCGGCGACGCGCACGACGGGCGGGAACCCGGCCAAGCGCACCTTCCAGGCGCTGCGGATCGAGGTGAACGGCGAGCTCGAGGTCCTCGAGCGCGCGGTCCCCGCCGCGGTGGACGTGCTCGCCGTCGGGGGACGCATCGTCGTCGAGTCGTACCACTCGCTCGAGGACCGGATCGTCAAGCGGGTGCTGGCCGCGGGGGCGACCGTCAGCGCCCCGCCCGGGCTGCCCGTGGTGCCGGAGGACGACCAGCCCTACCTGCGGCTCCTCACCCGGGGCGCGGAGGAGGCACCCGCGGAGGAGCGGGAGTCCAACCCGCGCTCCGCGTCCGTCCGGCTCCGCGCCGCCGAGCGGACCCGACCCACGCCGCAGCACCGGCGCCCGACGCACCGCCAGACCGACCGACCGCACGACCCGGGGGAGAGGACACGATGAGCGCACAGAGGTCGACCGCCGCCCGCCCGCTCCCGCGCACGGCGCGCCCGGCACCGCGCCCGTCGCTCACGGCGCTGCCGGGTGGCGCGTCCGAGCGCGCGCTCCGCTCGCGGCTCGAGATCGTCCGCGCGCCGCTGCAGGCGCGGTCCAAGATCCCGTTCCTCGTCGTCTGCATGTCGATCCTCGGTGCCGCGCTCCTGTGTGCTCTCCTGGTGAACACGACGATGGCGCGCAACTCCTACGAGATGTCGGAGCTGCGCCGGGAGGTGAGCCGCGTGGCCCAGGACACGCAGAGCCTGCAGGCGCAGGTCGATGCCCGGAAGACCTCGCTGCCGGACACCGCGGCGTCCCTCGGCATGGTTCCCGCGGAGGACCCCGCGATGCTCCGGCTGTCCGACGGCACGGTCGTCGGCGGCGTGCTGGAGGAGGCCGGGCAGTGACGGGCGACGCCGGAGCGGGACGCGACCGCCGGTCGCGACCCGCAGCGAGCACGCAGCGGACCCGACCCGCCCCCACGGCCTCCCGGCCCTCGCCGGGAGGCCGCGGTGCTTCCGGCGCGGGCCGGGCCGCGGCGGGCGGCGCGGCGCGCACCGGGTCGCGGACGCCGGCGAACGGCACGCGGAGCGTGGCCGCGTCCGCCCGGTCGTCGAGGGGCACCGGCTCCCGAGCCCCGCGGGACGGCGCCCGCCCGCCCGCCCGCCCCGCGCGGGCGAGCCGGGAGCCGGGGCGTCCCGAGCGGCGCCAGCGGTGGCTCATCGTGGTCGCCGGCGTGATCACGGCGGTCTTCGTGGGTCAGCTCGTGAACGTCCAGGTGCTCCGCGGGCCGGCGCTCGCGGCGGACGCGCGCGCCGACCGTACGCGCAGCTCGACGCTCCTGGCCCACCGTGGTGACATCACCGACGCCGACGGCGTGGTGCTCGCGACCTCGGTGGACCGGTACACGGTCGCGGCGGACCCGAAGACGATCGCCGACTTCACGCCCCGTACCGCGGACCTCGTCGACGGCGAGCCGCTCGAGGAGGGCGGTGCCGTGGGCGTGGCCAAGCTGCTCGCCCCGATCCTCGGACGGTCCGCCCCGGAGCTCGCCGCGCAGCTCAACGGGACGTCCCGGTACGTCGTCCTCGCCAAGGACGTCACGCCCGAGGTGCAGCGCCAGATCGCCGACCTCCGGCTCTCCGCCTACGTGCGCACCACCATGACGAGCGAGCGGACGTACCCGGCGGGCACCGTCGCGGGCAACCTCGTCGGCTTCGTCAACGAGGAGCAGGCGGGCGGCGGCGGGGTCGAGGCGTCCTACGACGACGTCCTCGCCGGCGTCTCCGGGTCGCGCGAGTGCGAGGCCGGGCTGGGCGGCCAGGTCATCCCGACCGGCCGGTGCGACGTCGTGGAGGCGGTGCCCGGGCGCAACGTGCAGCTCACGGTCGCGCGCGACGTGCAGTGGAAGGCGCAGGACTCGGTGGACCGCGCCGTGAGCGAGACCGGCGCGGAGTACGCGATCGCCGTCGTGCAGGACGTCCGCACGGGCGAGGTCCTCGCGCTCGCGGACTCCGGCACGGTGAACCCGAACGACCGCACGACGGACGCCGTCGCGCGGCCGAGCCGCGCGGTGTCGAACGTGTTCGACCCCGGGTCGACGGGCAAGGTCGTCACGATGGCCGCCGCCATCGAGGGCGGGTACGCCGACCCGGCGACCCAGTTCGAGGTGCCCTACCTCTACACGACGCCCAACGGCGAGACCTTCCGGGACTCGCACGAGCACCCGGTGGAGCGGCTCACGCTCGCCGGGGTGCTCGCCGAGTCGTCGAACACCGGGACCGTCCAGGTCGGGGAGAAGATCCCCAAGCAGGTGCGCTACGACTATCTGCACAAGTTCGGGTTCGGCGAGAAGTCCGGCCTCGGCCTGCCGGGAGAGTCCGCCGGCATCCTGCACCCCGCCGACGCGTGGGACGGCCGCACCGAGTACGCCGTGCTCTTCGGCCAGAGCGTGTCCGTGAACGCGATCCAGGCTACGAGCGTCTTCTCCACGATCGCGAACGGGGGCGTCCGCACGACGCCGAGCATCGTCGCCGGCACGACCGACGAGCGCGGAGCGTTCGTCCCCGCCGAGCGCCCGGCCCCGGTGCGCGTGGTCTCGCAGGAGACGGCGGACACGGTGCTGCACATGATGGAGTCGGTCGTCGAGGAGGGCACGGGTTCCAGCGCCGCGGTGCCCGGCTACCGGGTGGCCGGCAAGACGGGCACGGCGCAGATGGCCGGCTCCGACGGGAGGCTGTCCTCGATCATGGCGTCGTTCATCGGCGTGGCGCCCGCGGACGACCCGCGCTACACCGTGTCCGTGTTCCTCAAGGACCCCCACTCGTCGATCTTCGGCGGTGTCGTCGCGGCACCCGTGTTCAGCGAGATCATGGGCTTCACGCTCGAGCACGAGGGCGTGCAGCCGAGCACGGAGCCGTACGTGCCGCTCCCGACGACGTGGTGAACCTCACCTCGTCGGTCGGCCCCGCCCGGCGAGCCCGTCGCTCCGTCCGGGGCGGCGTCCGTGGAGGTCCGGTGAATCATGGTCCGGAGCGGCGGCGAGGGCGGGACGGCTTGCGGGGGTGGCGGTCGCGGCACGGTAGGTTCTACACGTGACATCCCCGATCGACCGCCTTCGTCCTGCCGCGACCACCCGTCGGTCGGTCGAGGACCTGGCAGCACGGTTCGGCCTCGACGTCCGCGCAGGTGACGGGCCCGCAGCGCCGTCGGCACCGGGCCCCGTCGAGGTGTGGGGGGTCGCCTCCGACGACCGCACGGCGGACGCGGGCGACCTCTTCGTCGCCCTCCCCGGTGCCCGGGCGCACGGGGCGCGCTTCGCTCCCGCGGCCGTCGCGCGCGGGGCGCACGCCGTCCTCACGGACGAGCAGGGCGCGGCGCTGGCGGCCGAGGCGGACCTGGGCGTCCCGGTGCTCGTCGCCGCGGACCCGCGCGCGCTGCTCGGCCCCGTCGCCGCGTGGGTCTACAGCAGCCCCGCGCAGGACCTCACGACGTTCGGCGTGACCGGCACGAACGGCAAGACCACCACCACCTACCTGGTCGACCACGCGCTCCGCGCGCTCGGCTGGAAGGGCGGCCTCATCGGCACGGTCGAGATGCGGTCGGGCGACCGCGTCCTGCCGAGCCGCCTCACGACCCCGGAGGCCGCCGACCTGCAGGCGCTGCTCGCGGCGATGCGGGAGGACGAGGTGCGCACCCTCGCGATGGAGGTCTCGTCGCACGCGCTCGCGCTGCACCGGGTCGACGGCCTCGTGTTCGACGTCGTGGGCTTCACGAACCTCAGCCAGGACCATCTCGACTTCCACGGCGACCTCCAGGAGTACTTCGAGGCGAAGGCGCTCCTGTTCACGCCGGAGCACGCCCGCCGCGGCGTCGTCGTCGTGGACGACGCGTGGGGCGAGCGCATGGTCGCGGCGGCCCGCATCCCGGTCGCGTCGCTGCGCGTGGGCACGCAGGACGCCGCGGACGCGCAGCCTGCCGCCGACTGGACCGTGCACGACGTCGAGCCGTCGGCGGCGGGGGGCTCCGCGTTCACGTTGCGCCACCGCGACGGGCGGAGGGTGCGCACGACGACCGCCCTGCCCGGTGCGTTCAACGTCGCCAACGCGGCGCTCGCCCTCGCGCTCGTGCTCGAGGCGGGCACGGACCCGCGCGACCTGGAGGCGGCGCTCGAGGCGGCCGGCGGGCTCACCCCGGCGGTCCCGGGACGCATGGAGCTCGTCTCGCGTCCTCCGCACCGCCCGCGCGTCGTCGTCGACTTCGCCCACAACCCCGACGCGCTGGCGCTCGCGCTCGACGCGCTGCGCCCGACGACGCCCGGTCGCTTGGTCGTCGTGTTCGGCGCCACGGGCGACCGCGACCGCGGCAAGCGGCCCACGATGGGCGGCGTCGCGGTCGAGGGGGCCGACGTCGTCGTCGTCACGGACGACGACCCGCACGGCGAGGACCCGGCCGCGATCCGGGCCGAGGTCCTCCCGGGGGCCCTCGCCGCCCGCGCGGCGGCAGCCGCCGCCCCGGAGGCGCGCGACGTCGTGGTGCTCGAGGTCGCGCCGCGCGCACGCGCGATCCGCGAGGCGATCGCCGCCGCCGGCCCCGACGACACGGTGCTCGTCGCGGGCCGCGGCCACGAGGTGTGGCAGGAGATCGCCGGCGTCGACCACGCCCTGGACGACCGTGTCGAGGCGCGCGCCGCGCTCGAGGAGCGGGACGCGGGCGGCGCACCCCACGGAACCCCCGACGACCTGAAGGAGCACCACGCATGATCGAGCTCACTGCGGCGCAGGTGGCCGCAGCGACCGGCGGACGGCTGGCCGCCGACCCGGAGGCGCGGGTCGGGGGGCCCGTCGTCGTCGACTCGCGCCGGGTCGAGCCGGGATCGCTCTTCGTCGCGCTGCCCGGCGAGCACGTCGACGGCCACGACTACGCGGCCGGGGCGGTCGCCGCCGGTGCGACCCTGGTCCTCGCGGCCCGTGAGCTCGACGTGCCGTGCGTCGTCGTCGACGACGTCCAGACCGCTCTGGGCGAGCTCGCCCGGCACGTGCTCGCGACGCTGCGCGAGCGTGGCGACCTGCGGGTCGTCGCGGTGACCGGCTCCGTGGGCAAGACCACCACCAAGGACCTGCTGGGGCAGCTCCTGCGGCCCGAGGGCGCGACGGTCGTGCCGCGCGGCTCGTTCAACAACGAGATCGGTCTCCCGCTCACCGTGCTCGAGGCGGACGACTCGACGCGCTTCCTCGTGCTGGAGATGGGGGCGAGCGGCGCCGGCCACCTCACCTACCTGACCCGCATCGCGCCCCCCGACGTCTCGGTGGTCCTCGTCGTGGGCAGCGCCCACCTCGGGGAGTTCGGCGGCATCGAGGCCGTGGCGCGCGCGAAGGCGGAGATCGTCACGGGCCTGGCCCCGGGCGGGGTCGCGGTGCTCAACGCCGACGACCTCCGCGTCGCCGCGATGGCCGACGCCGCGCCGGGCGAGGTCGTGACGTTCGGGACGATCCCCGCGTCCGACGTGCGCGCCGAGGACCTCGGGATCGACCGGACCGGCCGTGCGTCGTTCACGCTGCGCGTGCGCCCGGGAGCGTCCGGGGCGACGGGCGCGGAGGCGCACGCGCGCGTGACCCTCGGCCTCGTCGGGGAGCACCACGTGACGAACGCCCTCGCGGCCGCGACGGCGGCGCTGCGCCTCGGCGTCGCGCTGCCCGACGTCGCCGCGCGGCTCTCCGACGCGCGCGCGCTGAGCCCGCACCGGATGCAGGTCACCGAGCGCCCCGACGGCGTGACGGTGATCGACGACTCGTACAACGCCAACCCCGACTCGATGCGGGCCGCGCTCAAGGCGCTGGCGGTCATGGCGGGGCGCGACCGGCGGTCCGTCGCGGTGCTCGGCGAGATGCTCGAGCTCGGCGAGGACTCGCGCGTCGCTCACGACGACATCGGCCGGCTCGTGGTCCGATTGAACGTCAAGCTGCTCGTCGTGGTCGGCGAGGGCGCCGGCGGGATCCACGACGGCGCGACCCAGGAGGGGTCGTGGGGCGACGAGACGCGGTTCGTCCCCGACGTCGAGGCGGCGTCCGCGCTGCTGCGCGACGAGCTGCGGGAAGGGGACGTCGTGCTCGTGAAGGCCTCGAACGGGTCCGGCCTGTGGCGGCTCGGTGACGAGCTGGCCGCGGCCGGCGCGGACACGTCCGGAGGTGACGGCGCATGATCGCGATCATCGTCGCGGCGGGCGTCTCCCTGCTCGTCGCCCTGTTCGGCACGCCGCTGTTCATCCGGTTCCTCGTCCACCGCAACTACGGGCAGTTCGTCCGCCAGGACGGCCCGACGGCGCACTTCACCAAGCGCGGGACGCCCACCATGGGCGGGGTCGTCATCATCGGGGCGACGCTGCTCGGCTGGGCGATGTCGTACGTGGTCTCGGGGCGGTTCCCGAGCGTGTCCGCCCTGCTCGTCCTGTTCCTCATGACGGGGCTCGGGATCGTCGGCTTCCTCGACGACTTCACGAAGATCCGCAAGCAGCGCAGCCTCGGGCTCACGGCCCGCGCGAAGATCATCGGCCAGGGCGCGGTCGGCATCGCGTTCGCGGTGCTCGCGCTGCAGTTCCCGAACGAGCACGGCCGCACGCCGGCGTCCACGCGCATCTCCTTCCTGCGCGACACGAACCTCGACCTCGCGTTCGCGGGCGCCACGGTCGGGCTGATCCTGTTCGTGATCTGGGCGAACTTCCTCATCACGGCGTGGTCGAACGCGGTGAACCTCACGGACGGCCTCGACGGCCTCGCGACGGGCGTGTCCCTCATCGTGTTCGGCTCGTACGTGCTCGTGGGGATCTGGCAGCTCAACCAGACGTGCCAGCGCCTCGCCTCGGCCGGTCCGAGCTGCTACGAGACGCGAGACCCGCAGGACCTCGCGATCGTGGCCGCGGCGATCGTCGGCGCGTGCTTCGGCTTCCTGTGGTGGAACGCGAGCCCGGCGAAGATCTTCATGGGCGACACCGGGTCGCTCGCCCTCGGCGGCGCGCTCGCCGGCCTGTCGATCCTCACGCGGACCGAGTTCCTCGCGCTCATCATCGGCGGCCTCTTCGTCATCATCGTGCTCTCCGACGTCATCCAGATCGGCTTCTTCAAGATGACCGGTCGGCGCGTGTTCAAGATGGCTCCGCTGCACCACCACTTCGAGCTGTCGGGCTGGGGCGAGGTCACCATCGTGATCCGCTTCTGGCTCATCGCCGGGCTGTTCGCCGCGCTGGGCATCGGCATCTTCTACGCCGAGTGGGTGGTCGGCTAGTGGCACGCGACCGTCACGACCTCGCGGTCCCGCTCGACGTGGCGCGCGTGGTCGTCGCCGGCCTCGGCGTCTCGGGCCGGGCGGCCGCCGCCGCCCTCGCGACCCGGGCCGCCGCCGTCGTCACGCTCGACGACCGCGCGGAGGACGCCGACCTGCACGCCGCGGAGGACGTCGACCTCGCGGCGACCGACCTCGTCGTCGTCTCGCCCGGGTGGCCGCCGAGCCACCCGTTCCTCGTGGCGGCGGCCGAGCGGGGCGTCCCGGTGTGGAGCGAGGTCGAGCTCGCCTGGCGCCTGCGCGTCGACGGCCCGTCCGGGCGTCCCGCGCCCTGGCTCGCCGTGACCGGGACGAACGGCAAGACGACGACCGTCGAGATGCTCGAGACGATCCTGCGGACCGCGGGCCTGCGCGCCGCGGCGGTGGGCAACGTCGGCACGCCGGTCGTGGAGGCCGTGCTGGACCCGACGCTCGACGTGCTCGCCGTGGAGCTCTCGAGCTTCCAGCTCCACTTCACGCACACGACGTCGCCCGAGGCGGGCGCGGTGCTCAACGTCGCCCCGGACCACCTCGACTGGCACGGCGGGATCGACGCGTACGCGGCGGACAAGGGCCGGGTCTTCGAGGACGCGCAGGTGGCGTGCGTGTACAACGCCGCGGACCCGCGCACCGAGGCGCTGGTGCGCGAGGCCGACGTGGTCGAGGGCGCGCGCGCCGTCGGCTTCACGCTCGGCGCCCCGACGCGCGGCCAGCTCGGCGTCATCGAGGACGTGCTCGTGGACCGCGCGTTCCACGCGCCCGCGGACGCTCCCGACCGGCACACGCACGCGGCCGAGCTCGCCACGCTGGGCGACCTCGCGCACCTGGCCGGGGCCGACGGCGTCGTGCCCGCGCACGTCGTCGCGAACGCGCTCGCCGCGGCCGCCCTCGCCCGGGCCCACGGCGTCCCGGCCGTCGCCGTGCGCGACGGCCTGCGTGCGTTCCGCACGGGCGCGCACCGCATCGAGCAGGTCGCGTCGGTCGACGGCGTCGCCTACGTCGACGACTCCAAGGCGACGAACGCGCACGCGGCCTCCGCGTCGCTCGCGTCGTTCGCGCCCGGGACCGTCGTGTGGGTCGCGGGCGGCCTCGCCAAGGGCGCCTCGTTCGACGAGCTCGTCGCCGCGCGCGCCGACCGGCTGCGGGCCGTGGTGCTCATCGGCGTGGACGCGGAGCCGTTCGCGGGCGCGCTCGCCCGACACGCGCCCGATATCCCGGTCGTGCGGGTCGATCCTGGCGACACTGGGACCGTGATGCCCCGCGCCGTCGACTCCGCCCGCCGCCTCGCGCAGGCCGGCGACACGGTGCTGCTCGCCCCGGCCGGCGCGTCGATGGACCAGTTCCGCTCGTACGCGGCGCGCGGCGACGCGTTCGCCGACGCGGCGCGCGCGCTGCGCCCCGACCACGGGTAGGCCGGTCCGGCCATGACACAGACCGCGAACGGACGAGGGGCGCCGTCGACGCGCACGACCCCTCGCACGGGCGCGGGTCGGAAGTCGGCACGGGGCCGGGCGAAGCCGCCGGTCGGCCGCGGGGCGCGCCCTCGCACGACCGCCGTCCCGGCCGAGCGGCCCTGGCTCGGGCAGTGGAACAGCACCGTGACGAGCTACTACCTCCTCGTCGGGGCGACCGCGCTGCTGACGATCATCGGGCTCGTCATGGTGTTCTCGAGCTCGGCCGTCACGGAGATCGCCGCGGGCAAGTCCCCGTTCAACGCGTTCGCCAAGCAGGCCCAGTTCGTTCTCATCGGGCTGCCGGTACTCCTGGTCGCGACACGGATTCCGGTCGCGTGGTACAGGCGCCTCGCCTGGCCCGCGCTGGTCGCCGCCGTGGCGCTGCAGCTCCTTATCTTCACGCCGCTCGCGAAGAACGTGAACGGCAACACGAACTGGATCGACCTGGGCGCCTTCGACGTGCAGCCGTCGGAGGTCGCCAAGCTCGCCCTCGCGCTGTGGCTCGGCGCGGTGCTCGGGCGCAAGCAGCGGCTGCTCGGACAGTGGCGCCACGTGCTCGTCCCCGCGGTGCCGGTCGCCGTGGTGGTGATCGGGCTCGTCCTGGCGGGACACGACCTGGGCACGGCCCTCGTGCTCATGGCGCTCGTCGCCGGCGCGTTCTTCGTCTCGGGCGCCGACGGCCGGCTGCTCGCGCTCGGTGCCGGCATCGCCGCGTTCGTCGTGGGCTACGTGTTCATCCTCAACCAGTCGGGCGGCGACCGGCTGGGGCGCATCATGGCCACCTACCGTGAGTGCACGGACACGCTCGGCGAGTGCTACCAGTCCCTGCACGGGCAGTGGGCGCTGGGCACCGGCGGCCTCACGGGCGTCGGCCTCGGGGCGAGCCGCGAGAAGTGGAGTTACCTGCCCGAGGCGCACAACGACTTCATCTTCGCCGTGATCGGCGAGGAGCTGGGGCTCTTCGGCACGCTGCTCGTCCTCGGCCTGTTCGTGATCGTCGGCGTCGCGACGAGCCGGATCATCCGGCGGCACCCGGACCCGTTCGTGAAGATCACGACCGCCGCGATCGCGTGCTGGATCGTCGGGCAGGCGTTCATCAACATCGGCGTCGTGATCGGTCTGCTCCCCGTGATCGGCGTCCCGCTGCCGCTCGTCTCCGCGGGCGGCTCCGCGCTCATCATGACCATGGCCGCGCTCGGTGTGCTCATCTCCTTCGCCCGCACCGAGCCCGGCGCGGCGGAGGCGCTGGCGGCGCGGGGGAGCGTCGTGCGGCGCTCGCTCGCGGTCGTCGGCCGGGCGGCGCGGCCCCGGCGCCGGGCGCGATGACCCCCGTCCCCGGGACCGGGCGACGCCCGGCTCCGGCGGCCCACAGCTTCAGACCACAGCCAGGACGCGGCACCCGCCGCAAGGAAGGACGACGAGGTACGTGACGACGATCGGTTCGGTGGTGCTCGCAGGCGGCGGGACGGCGGGGCACGTGAACCCGCTCCTGGCGGTGGCGGACGAGCTGCGGGCGCGTGAGCCCGGTGTGGTGGTGACCGCGCTCGGGGTCGCGGGCGGGCTGGAGGACGACCTCGTCCCCGCGCGCGGCTACCCCCTGCGGCACGTGCCGCGCGTCCCTCTCCCGCGGCGGCCGAGCGCCGAGTGGGTCAACCTCCCGGGCCGCCTCAAGTCCGCGGTCGACGCCGCGGGCGCCGTCATCGACGAGACGGGCGCACGCGTCGTGGTGGGATTCGGCGGCTACGTGTCGACGCCCGCGTACCTCGCGGCGCGCCGCCGCGACGTGCCGGTCGTGATCCACGAGCAGAACGCCCGTCCCGGCCTCGCCAACCGGCTCGGTGCCCGGTGGGCCGCGCGCGTCGGGGTGACGTTCGAGGGCACGCCGCTCAAGGGCGGCGTGGTGACGGGCCTGCCGCTGCGCCGCGAGATCCAGGACCTCGTGGCCGCCCGCGCGGCCGACGCGGTGGCCGTGCGCGCGGACGCCGCGGCGCGGCTCGGGCTCGACCCGGGTCGGCGCACGCTCGTCGTCACGGGCGGGTCGCTCGGGGCGCAGAGCCTCAACGAGGCGGTCTCGGGGGCGGCCGACGCGCTCCTCGGCGCGGGCGCGCAGGTCCTCCACCTGACGGGCAAGGGGAAGGACGCGGCCGTCCGCGACGCGGCGGCGGCCGCGGTCGCCGCGCGTCCGGGCGCGCGGTACGACGTGCGCGAGTACCTCGCCGAGATGCAGCTCGCGCTCGCCGTCGCGGACCTGGTCGTGTGCCGTGCGGGCGCCGGGACCGTGGGCGAGCTCGCGGCGCTGGGCATCCCGGCCGTGTACGTCCCTCTGCCGATCGGCAACGGCGAGCAGCGGCTCAACGCCGGCCCGGTCGTCGCTGCGGGCGGCGGCCTGCTCGTCGACGACGCACAGCTCGACGCGGCCTGGGTCGCGCGCGAGGTCCCGGCGCTGCTCGGCGACCCGGGGCGCCTCGACGCGATGGCGGGCGCGGCGGCGCGGGCGGGCGTGCGCGACGGCGCGGCGCGCGTCGCCGACCTCGTCGCCGAGGCGGTCGCCGCCGACGAGACCGGGACGCGCTCGTGACGACGCACGGCGACTCCGCCCCGGTCCCGCTCGACGAGCTGGGCACCGTCCACCTCGTCGGGGTCGGCGGCGCAGGCATGTCGGTGGTCGCGCGACTGCTCGCGGCGCACGGCGTCCGCGTGCAGGGCTCGGACGCGCGCGAGAGCGAGACGCTCGAGGCCCTGCGGTCCGACGGCGTGCAGGTCTGGGCGGGGCACGACGCCGCCCACGTCACGGGCGCGGACACGGTCGTGGTGTCGAGCGCGGTCCGCGCGTCGAACCCGGAGCTCGTGGCCGCGCGCGCCGCGGGACTGCGCGTGCTGCACCGCTCGCAGGCGCTCGCGTCGCTCATGGCCCACGGGCGCTCGGTCGCGGTCGCCGGCGCGCACGGCAAGACGACGACGTCCGCGATGATCGCGACGGTCCTGCGCGGCGCGGGTCTCGACCCGTCCTTCGCGATCGGCGGCACGGTGCTCACGGCGGACGGGCCCGTCGCCGGGGGGCACCTCGGGTCCGACGTCCTCGTGGCCGAGGCCGACGAGTCCGACGGCTCGTTCCTCAACTACGCGCCCGACGTCGCGGTCGTGACGAACGTGGAGCCGGACCACCTCGACCACTACGGGTCGCGCGCGGCGTTCGAGCAGGCGTTCGTCGACTTCGCGGCGCGGATCGTCCCGGGCGGGACGCTGGTCGCGTGCGCCGACGACGCCGGGGCGCGCGCGCTCGCGGCCGCCCACGCCGCGGGCGGGGGCGCGGTCGTCACCTACGGCACCGCCGCCGACGCCGACGTGCGCGCGTCGGACGTGCGCCCGACCACCGACGACGGACGCGCGGGCGTGCGCGCGGCGCTCGCGGGGGCCGTCGGGGGCGCCACGCTCGACGGGCTCGAGCTGCGGCTGCGCGTGCCCGGCCACCACAACGCGCTGAACGCCACGGCGGCCGTCGTGACGGCGGTCGTGCTCGGCGTGGACCCGGCGGCGGCCGTCGCCGCGGCGCACGGCTTCCTCGGCACGGGACGCCGGTTCGAGGCGCGCGGCGAGGCGGGCGGGGTGCGGGTCGTCGACGACTACGCGCACCACCCGACGGAGGTCGCGGCGCTGCTGGCTGCCGCGCGGCCCGTCGCCGCGGGAGGCCGGGTGCTCGTGCTCTTCCAGCCGCACCTCTACTCGCGCACGGCGACGTTCGCGCGCGAGTTCGCGCGGGCGCTGGCGGCCGCGGACGAGGTCGTGGTCACGGGGATCTACGCCGCGCGCGAGGACCCCGACCCGACCGTGGGACCGCGCACGATCACGGACCTGATGGACGCTCCCGGCGTGGTGGTGGCGGCCGTGGAGGACCGGGTCGAGGCCGCGCGCCGCGTCGCCGACGCCGCGCGGCCGGGGGACCTCGTCCTCACGGTCGGCGCCGGCGACGTGACGGAGCTGGGCGCGGTGGTCCTCGCGCGGATCGCCGAGCGGACCGCCGGCGCCGGGGCTCCCGGAGGGGGCGCGGCCTGATGCGCCCGCCGCCCCGGCCCCGACCCGCCGCACCCCGACCGGACCGGTCGGGGGCGGGGGAGCGCGCGGCGCGGCCCGCGTCCCCGGCACGGTCGGGGACGCCGAAGCCGGTCACCCGGGCGCCGGCCGAGGAGACGCCCACACGGCCCGTCCGCCGCGTGACCTCCGCCGGGCGCGAGCTCGTGCCGTCGACCACCGAGCGCCCCCGGGCGAGCGGGCCCGCGACGGGTCCGCAGAGCGTCCGAGGGCGGCCGCGGGGTTCCGCGAGGACGCCGACCGCCCCGCGCGGGACGCCGACCGCCCCGGTCGGCGTGGTGTCGCACGGGATGGCCGAGCGGCTGGCCGAGCGCGACGCGATGCGCCGGCACCGCGTGCGCACGCGCGTGCTCGGGTGGGTCTCGGGTGCGCTCGTGGTGGCCGCGCTCGTGTGGGTCGCGTTCTTCTCGTCGGTGCTCGGGCTGGACCCGGAGGACGTGACGATCTCGGGAGAGGGCACGGTGATCGACCCGGCCCAGGTCGAGGCCGTGGTCGCGGAGTCCGCCGGGGTGCCGCTGCCGCGGCTCGACACGGTCGCGCTGCGCGAGCGGGTCCTGGCCCTCAACGGCGTCCGCGACGTCGAGATCCGCCGCGCCTGGCCGGCCGGGCTGACCGTGCTGCTCGAGTCGCGCGAGCCGGTGGTCGCGGTCCCGGTGGACGGCGGGTTCGCGCTGCTCGACGCGGACGGCGTGCAGGTGCGCACCGACCCCGCCGCCCCGGAGGGGCTGCCGGAGATCGACGCCCCGCTCGACGACCGTGGCGCCAAGGCGCTCGACGCGGCGCTCGTGCTCCTCAACGCGCTGCCGGCCGACCTCCACGCGCAGGTCGCCGAGGTGTCGGCCCCGACGCGCGACGCGGTCCGGATGACGCTGCGGGACGGCGTGGTGGTGGAGTGGGGGAGCGCGGAGGAGGCGGCGCTCAAGGTCCGCGTCCTGCAGACGCTGCGCGCGGTCCCCGAGAACGCGGGCGTGACGCTCTACGACGTCTCGGCACCCACGATGCCGGTGACGCGGTGAGCAGCACGGGAGCGCCGTGGACGGCGATACCCGACACGCGCGAGGCGGTCGTTGATGATGGGCACGTCGACACCTACGGTCGACCCATGAACGACCTGACATAACTATAACCCTCTAGTTGAGGGTGAAGGTTCAGGGCTGACCGATCGAGAGGCATTGACGTGGCAACTCCGCAGAACTACCTAGCAGTGATCAAGGTGGTCGGCATCGGCGGTGGGGGCGTGAACGCCGTCAACCGGATGATCGAGGTCGGCCTCAAGGGCGTCGAGTTCATCGCCATCAACACGGACGCGCAGGCGCTCCTCATGTCGGACGCCGACGTCAAGCTCGACGTCGGCCGCGAGCTGACGCGCGGGCTCGGTGCCGGCGCGGACCCCGAGGTGGGCAAGAAGGCCGCCGAGGACCACGCCGAGGAGATCGAGGACGTGCTGCGCGGCGCGGACATGGTCTTCGTCACCGCGGGCGAGGGCGGCGGCACCGGCACGGGCGGCGCGCCCGTCGTCGCGCGGATCGCTCGCTCGCTCGGCGCGCTCACCGTCGGTGTCGTGACCCGCCCGTTCACGTTCGAGGGTCGTCGTCGCTCGGTCCAGGCCGACCAGGGCATCGAGAACCTGCGCAACGAGGTCGACACCCTCATCGTCATCCCCAACGACCGCCTCCTGTCGATGTCCGACCGCAACGTCAGCGCGCTCCAGGCCTTCCACCAGGCGGACCAGGTGCTGCTCTCCGGCGTGCAGGGCATCACGGACCTCATCACGACGCCGGGCCTCATCAACCTCGACTTCGCCGACGTGAAGTCGGTCATGCAGGGGGCGGGCAGCGCCCTCATGGGCATCGGCAACGCGCGAGGCGACGACCGCGCCGTCCAGGCCGCCGAGATGGCGATCTCGTCGCCGCTCCTGGAGGCCAGCATCGACGGCGCGCACGGCGTCCTCCTGTCGATCCAGGGTGGCTCCGACCTCGGGCTCTTCGAGATCAACGAGGCGGCGCGTCTCGTCCACGAGGCCGCTCACACCGAGGCCAACATCATCTTCGGCGCGGTGATCGACGACGCGCTGGGCGACGAGGTGCGCGTCACCGTGATCGCCGCGGGCTTCGACGGCGGTGCGCCGCAGGTCCGTGGCGACGCCCGCGCGCTCGGCCAGGTGGCCGGGGCGCAGCGCCCGGCGACGAGCGCGATCCCGGCCGTCCCGGCGGCGCGCCCGGTGCCGCCGGCGCCGGCGCCGACGACGGGCGCCCACACGCTGCCCCGTCCGGTGGTGCCGATCCAGCCGGAGGCCGACGACGTGCCCGTCACGCTCGACGGCGGCTCGGGCCCGGTCCCCGTCGAGCCGTCGCCCGCCCCGACGTTCACCGTGGTCGGCTCGGGCGACGCGGCGAACCAGAACGCCGACGCCGTGCCGGGCGGCCAGAACGCGGGCGTCGAGGTGCCGCCGCGGATCTTCGACGAGGAGCCCGCGCGCCGCAAGGTCGAGGAGCTCGACGTCCCCGACTTCCTCAAGTGACCCGGTGCTGACCCGGGACCGGACCCGATGAGCACCCGACCTGCGTCCGACGGGAGGGGCGGCGTCCTCGACGCCGCCCCTCCCGTCGTGCTCGCTGTCGACCTCGGTCCCGGCGTGCGCGCCGGGTTCACGACCCGCACGGGCGGCGTCTCGCCGGCGCCCTGGGACTCGCTCAACCTCGGCCTCAACGTGACCGACGACGCGACGCGCGTCCGGAGCAACCGTGCGCGCGCGTCCGCGTGGCTCGGGGCTCCGGTCGCCTTCTCCTCCCAGGTGCACGGCACGGACGTCGTGCGGCTCGGCTCGCCGCCCCGGGACGCGGCCGGTGCGCCCGTGGACTCGGTGGGCGAGGCCGACGCGATCGTCGCGACCGCCCCGGGCGTGGGGCTCGGCGTGCTCGTGGCCGACTGCGTGCCCGTCCTCCTCGCGGACGCCGACGCGGGTGTCGTCGGGGTCGCCCACGCGGGACGGCGCGGGCTCGCGCACGGCGTCGTCCCGGCGGTCCTCGAGGCGATGCGCGCGGCGGGCGCCCGGACCCGGAACGTCCGGGCCGCCGTCGGGCCGAGCGCGTGCGGCCGGTGCTACGAGGTCCCCGCGACGATGCGCGACGACGTCGCGCTCGCGCGGCCGGCCACGCGGTCCACGACGTCGTGGGGCACCCCGGCGCTCGACCTGCCGGCCGGCGTGGTGGCCGACCTCGTCGCCGCCGGGGTCGAGGACGTCGTGCACGTCGACGCGTGCACGATCGAGGACGACCGGTTCTTCTCGCACCGGCGCGCGGCGCGCGGCGGGACGACGACGGGTCGCTTCGCCGGACTGGTCACGCTCTCCGGCGCGTGACACCCCCGGCCTCGACCTCCGGGTGAGGTTGAGGCCGACGGGCGTGTCGTCCCGTGATCGTCCGACGCCCTCGGTTAGCGTGAACGCACCGGTCCGACGGCCGGTGGACCGACGGATCGATCGAGGACGGAGCAAGGCCCATGGCGGGAGCGCTGCGCAAGACCATGCTGTATCTGGGCCTCGCTGATGATCGCGGCGAGGACGAGCAGGACGAGTACGTCGACGAGCTCGACGAGACGGGGGCGGACGTGTCGCACGACTACCAGGCCCAGGTGACGCCGCTGCACCGCGCGCTCGGACCGCGCGAGGTGCCGCAGACGAGCATGTCGGCCGCCGAGCTGCGCCGGATCACGACGGTCCACCCGCGGTCGTACAACGACGCGCGCGTGATCGGGGAGGCGTTCCGCGGAGGGACGCCCGTGATCATGAACCTGTCGGACATGGATGACGCGGACGCGAAGCGCCTGGTCGACTTCTCCGCCGGACTCATCTTCGGGCTCCACGGCGCCATCGAGCGTGTCACGAACAAGGTGTTCCTGCTCTCGCCCGAGCACGTGGAGATCACCGGCGAGGAGCAGGCCGCGGCGCCGGCCCCCGGGCGCGCCGGGTTCTACAACCAGAGCTGACGGCGTGCGGGGCGCGCAGCGCCCGCCGAGCACGCGCCCCGCGCACGGCGCACGGAGGGACGGACGTGGCGACACGTCCGTCCCTCTCCTGCTGTCCGCCTCGCGGCCCGCGTGTCCCGTGCCCGGCCGCGCGACGTGCGTCTGGCACAGTTGACCCGTGATCTGGGACCTCATCACAGGGATCGTCGGATTCCTGCTCTGGCTCTACCTGCTGCTGCTCATCGGTCGGCTCGTGTTCGACTGGGTGCAGTTCTTCGCGCGCGACTGGCGACCGCGAGGCGTGATGCTCGTGCTCGCCGAGGTGATCTACTCGGCGACGGACCCGCCGCTGCGCGCGCTGCGCCGTCTCGTCCCGCCGCTCTCGTTGGGGCAGGTGCGCCTCGACCTGGCGTTCATCATCCTCTTCTTCGCGGTGACGATCGCGGCGCAGATCGTGTCGTCGCTCTGAGACGCACGTCACGCGGAGGTCCGCTGCGGGCGGACCACCGAGGCGTGCTACGTCCGGTTCGCCCCGACCGCGACCGGCCCGACGCCACACCGTCACGTCATCCACACGGGCGCGCGGCGCGCGAACGCACGACCGCTCCCGGCTCCCACGGGCAATCTCCGCTACTTTGGACTCTGGTGATCGCGAGGTCGCCCGGACCGACACGCAAACGCTATGAGGTGAACCGATGGCACTGCTCACTGCAGAGGACATCCTGAACAAGAAGTTCTCGGCGACGAAGTTCCGCGAGGGGTACGACGTCGAAGAGGTCGACGACTTCTTGGACGAGGTGGTGAGGACTCTCAACTCCGTGCAGGAGGAGAACGAGGACCTCAAGTCGAAGCTCGCTGCCGCGGAGCGTCGTATCGCCGAGCTCAGCCGGGCCGACGCGTCCAGCGCCGTGGTGCAGCCCGCCGTCGTCGAGGCGCCCAAGGCGCCCGAGCCGGAGCCCGCCCCGGTCGCGCCGATCTCGCAGGCCGTGGTCGCGAAGAACGGCGCGGAGCCCGAGTCGGCGACCGGCATGCTCCAGCTCGCCCAGAAGCTGCACGACGACTACGTGCGCTCGGGCCAGGAGGAGGGCGACCGGCTCATCGCGGAGGCGAAGGAGGAGGGCACGCGCATCGTGCGCGAGGCCGAGGAGACCTCGCACCGCACGCTGTCGCAGCTCGAGCAGGAGCGCTCGCTCCTCGAGCGCAAGATCGACGAGCTGCGCATCTTCGAGCGCGACTACCGCACGCGCCTCAAGAGCTACCTGCAGAACCTGCTGGGCGACCTCGACAACCGGGGCAGCGCCCTCCCGCCGCGCAGCAACGTCGGCGGGGCGAGCCGGACGAGCGACCTCGCTCCCGGCATCTAGCACCTGCGTCGACCGTCCGGCAGCGGCCGGTACGCCTCGCACCTGCGTCTTTCCGCCTCGGCGGCCCGGCGTGGTGTGTTGTGCGTACCGGCCGCTGCGTCTACTCTCGCGTGACTCGAACTTGGAGGGGCGACATGACCAAGCTCACCACCGCGGCCCGCACGGCCGTGCGCGACCGATTCCCGAACCTCGCGAAGGACGTCAAGTCCTTCCCCGTGCGCGACGGGGAGGAGCCCTGGACCCTGCGGGAGGCCGAGGAGCTCGCCGCCGAGCTCCTCGCGGAGAAGGAGCGCCTGGAGGGGGAGCTCGCCTCCGCCGACGAGGAGCTCTCGAACCTCCTGCGCCACTCCGGGGACGGGGCGGGCGACGACCAGGCGGACTCCGGCTCGAGCGCGCTGGAGCGGGAGCAGGAGCTGACCCTCGTCAACAACGTGCGCGACCTCCTCGCGCAGACGTCGCACGCGCTCGACCGCATCGCGGCGGGCACGTACGCGACCTGCGAGGAGACCGGGCTGCCGATCGGGAAGGCACGTCTCCAGGCGTTCCCGCGGGCGAACCTCTCGGTCGAGGCGAAGCAGCGCGCCGAGCGGCGCTGAGCGTCGCTCGCACGGACGGTCGGGCGGGGCCCGCGCAGAGGTCGTGGCCGACGTGGCAGACTTGCCGCCGATGTCCACCTCCGCGCTCCCCGAGCCCACCGAACCCGCCGACGCCCCCGATCCCGGCGGTGCGCCCGGCACCGAGACCGGCACCGAGACGAGCACCGAGACCAGCGTCCCGTCCGGTCCCGAGGCCGGCACCCCCGGCCGCGGGCCGCGGCGCGTCCTCGTGGTCTGGACGGTCGTCCTCGCCGCACTCGTCCTGGTGCTCGACCAGCTCACCAAGTGGTGGGCGGAGTCCAGCCTCACGGTCGGCGACGACACGATCCCGCTCCTCGGGTCCCTGCTGGGGCTCCGGCTCATCTACAACCCCGGTGCGGCGCTCTCCATCGCGACGGGGATGACCTGGGTCCTGACGATCGTCGTCGTGGCCGTGGTGGTCGTCATCGTGCGCATGGTGAGCCGGATCGGCTCCCGCGCGTGGGCCGTCGCCCTCGGGCTGCTGCTCGGCGGAGCGCTGGGGAACCTCGTGGACCGGTTCTTCCGCGAGCCGGGCTTCGCCCGCGGGCACGTCGTCGACTTCATCGCCTACGCGAACTGGTTCGTGGGCAACGTCGCGGACATCGCGATCGTGGCCGCCGCGGTGATGATCGCCGTGCTCTCGGTCCTCGGCATCGGGCTGGACGGGACGCGTCACGGTGGCGACGAGGCGCCCGAGCCGGACGCCGGGGCGGCGGCCGAGACCGGCCCGACGACGGTGCACGCCGAGGGCGAGGAGGAGCGGTGAGCCTGCGCTCCCTCCCGGTCCCGGACGGGCTCGCGGGCGAGCGGGTCGACGCCGGGCTGGCACGTCTCCTCGGTCTCTCCCGCACGCGGGCGGCGGAGCTCGCCGCGGACGGTGCGGTCCGCCTCGACGGCCGCGAGGTCGGCAAGTCCGACCGGCTCGTCCCGGGAGCGTGGCTCGAGGTCGACGTGCCCGACGCCGCCCCGGCGGCGGTCGAGGTCGTCGCCGAGCCCGTGCCGGGGATGGGCATCGTCTACGACGACGACGACGTCGTGGTCGTCGACAAGCCCGTGGGCGTGGCCGCGCACCCGTCGCCCGGCTGGACCGGCCCGACCGTCGTCGGCGCGCTCGCCGCCGCGGGCTACCGGATCTCCACGTCGGGCGCGGCCGAGCGTCAGGGCATCGTGCACCGGCTCGACGTCGGGACCTCGGGCCTCATGGTCGTCGCGAAGAGCGAGGTCGCGTACACGGCGCTCAAGCGTGCCTTCAAGGAGCGCACGGTCGAGAAGGTCTACCACGCGCTCGTCCAGGGGCACCCCGAGCCGACCACCGGGACGATCGACGCGCCCATCGGTCGCCACCCCAGCGCCGACTGGAAGTTCGCCGTCACCGCGGAGGGCAAGCCGTCGGTCACGCACTACGAGGTCCTGGAGATGCTGCCCGCGGCGTCGCTCGTCGAGGTGCACCTCGAGACCGGGCGCACGCACCAGATCCGCGTGCACTTCTCCGCGCTGCGCCACCCGTGCGTCGGCGACCTCACCTACGGTGCCGACCCGGTGCTCGCCTCGCGCGTCGCCCTGGCACGACAGTGGCTCCACGCCGTGCGCCTCGGGTTCGAGCACCCGACGACCGGGCAGTGGCTCGAGCTGACGAGCGCGTACCCGGACGACCTCGCGCACGCGCTCGAGGTGCTGCGCGGGGCGTACGCGTGAGCTCGAGGGCAGCCGCGGGTGCCGAGACGGCCGGGGCCGGTCGGCTGGCCGTCGAGCGCGTGGTCGACGACGCCGGGCTGGCCGCGGCGCACGCGCTGCGGCTCGCGGTCTTCGTCGACGAGCAGGGCGTCCCCGTCGAAGAGGAGATCGACGACCTCGACACCGCGCCGACGACGACGCACGTCCTCGTGCGCGACCGCGAGCAGGAGGACCTGGTCGTCGGGACGGGGCGGCTGCTGACCGACCCGGCGCACCCGGGCGAGGTCCACGTCGGGCGGGTCGCGGTGTCCGCGGCCGCACGCGGCACCGGCGCGGGCACCGCGGTGATGCGCGCGCTGGAGGGGATCGCGCTCGCCGAGCACGCGACGCCGGGGACCGACGGGCGGCGCCTCGTGCGCGTCCTGCTCTCCGCCCAGGTCCAGGCGATCGGCTTCTACGAACGGCTCGGCTACACCGTCTCGGGACCCGTCTACCTCGACGCGGGGATCGACCACCGCGACGCCGCGAAGACCCTCTCGACCGACGCCTGACGCGTCGGCGACCGGCGTGCCCGACCCCTCGTCCGGGGCCCCGGCGAGGAGTGTGCGACGCGGCACGCCGGAGACCGCCGACGGTGCCCGGGCGCGTGGGTGGGGCGACTTAGGATCGGTGCATGCCGACCGCCGCTGAGGACTTCGTCCACCTCCACGTCCACACCGAGTACTCGATGCTGGACGGCGCGGCGCGGATCGGGGACCTGTTCGACGAGGTCGAGCGGCTCGGGCAGAAGGCCATCGCGACCACGGACCACGGCTACGTGTTCGGGGCGTTCGAGTTCTGGTCGCGCGCGCAGGCGAAGGGCATCAAGCCGATCATCGGCGTCGAGGCGTACATCACGCCGGGGACGAGCCGGTTCGACCAGACGCGCGTGCGGTTCGGCCAGCAGGGGCAGGAGGCCGACGACGTCTCGGCGCGCGGCGCGTACACGCACATGACGCTCCTCGCCAAGGACAACGAGGGACTGCACAACCTGTTCCGGGCGTCCTCGCTGGCGTCGCTGGAGGGGCAGATGGGCAAGTGGCCCCGCATGGACCGGGACCTGCTCCAGACCTACGGCAAGGGCCTCGTCGCGACGAGCGGCTGCCCGTCGGGGGAGATCCAGACGCGCCTGCGCCTCGGCCAGTGGGACGAGGCCGTGCGGACCGCGGGCGAGCTCCAGGACGTGTTCGGCCGCGAGAACTTCTACGTCGAGCTCATGGACCACGGTCTCGACATCGAGACCCGGGTCACGCAGGACCTGCTGCGGCTCGCGGAGACGATCGGCGCGCCGCTCGTCGCGACGAACGACCTCCACTACGTCCGCGAGGAGGACGCGTCGAGCCAGGAGGCCCTGCTCGCGATCAACTCGGGGTCGACGCTCGACGACCCGGACCGGTTCAAGTTCGACGGCACCGGCTACTACGTGAAGTCGGCGGCGGAGATGCGCCGGGTGTTCGCCGAGCTGCCCGAGGCGTGCGACAACACCCTGCTCATCGCCGAGCAGTGCGAGGTGTCGTTCGACACCTCGGCGAACTACATGCCGCGGTTCCCCGTCCCCGACGGCGAGGACGAGACGAGCTGGTTCGTCAAGGAGATCGAGCGCGGGCTGCACCGGCGGTACCCGAACGGGATCCCGGACGCGTCGCGCAAGCAGGCGCAGTACGAGACCGAGGTCATCATCCAGATGGGCTTCCCGGGGTACTTCCTCGTGGTCGCCGACTTCATCAACTGGGCCAAGGAGCAGGGGATCCGGGTCGGGCCGGGCCGTGGCTCGGCGGCCGGGTCGATGGCCTCCTACCTCATGGGGATCACCGAGCTCGACCCGCTCGAGCACGGCCTGATCTTCGAGCGGTTCCTCAACCCCGAGCGCGTGTCGATGCCCGACGTCGACGTCGACTTCGACGAGCGTCGGCGCGGGGAGGTCATCCGGTACGTCACGGAGAAGTACGGGGACGACCGCGTCGCCCAGATCGTCACGTACGGCACGATCAAGGCCAAGCAGGCGCTCAAGGACTCGGCGCGCCTCCTGGGCTTCCCCTTCGCGATGGGCGAGAAGCTCACGAAGGCGATGCCGCCCGCGGTCATGGGCAAGGACATCCCGCTGTCCGGGATCTTCGACCCGAAGCACGAGCGGTACCCCGAGGCGGCGGAGTTCCGTCAGCTCCACGACACGGACCCCGAGGCGCAGCGCGTCGTCGAGCTCGCGCGCGGCATCGAGGGCCTGAAGCGGCAGTGGGGCGTGCACGCCGCGGGCGTCATCATGTCGAGCGACCCGCTCATCGACATCATCCCGATCATGCGCCGCCCGCAGGACGGCGCGGTCATCACGCAGTTCGACTACCCGACGTCCGAGGGCCTCGGGCTCATCAAGATGGACTTCCTGGGGCTGCGCAACCTCACGATCCTCGACGACGCGCTCGAGAACATCGAGATGAACGGCAAGGACCCGATCGAGATCGAGTCGCTCGCGCTCGACGACAAGGCGTCCTACGACCTGCTGGCGCGCGGTGACACCCTCGGCGTGTTCCAGCTCGACGGCGGGCCGATGCGCGCGCTGCTGCGGCAGATGAAGCCGGACAAGTTCGACGACCTCTCGGCCGTCATCGCGCTGTACCGCCCGGGCCCCATGGGCATGAACTCGCACACGAACTACGCGCTGCGCAAGAACGGCCTGCAGAAGATCGAGCCGATCCACCCGGAGCTCGAGAAGCCGCTCGCGGAGATCCTGGACGAGACCTACGGGCTCATCGTCTACCAGGAGCAGGTGCAGCGCGCCGCGCAGATCCTCGCCGGGTACTCGCTCGGCCAGGCCGACCTGCTCCGGCGCGCGATGGGCAAGAAGAAGAAGGAGATCCTCGACAAGGAGTTCGTGCCCTTCCAGGCGGGCTGCCGCGAGCGCGGGTACTCCGACGGCGCGATCCAGGCGGTCTGGGACACGCTGGTCCCGTTCGCGGGTTACGCGTTCAACAAGGCGCACTCCGCGGGCTACGGCCTCGTCGCCTACTGGACGGCCTTCCTCAAGGCGAACTACCCGACCGAGTACATGGCGGCGCTCCTGCAGAGCGTGCGGGACGACAAGGACAAGCTCGCCCTGTACCTCAACGAGTGCCGGCGCATGCACATCACGGTGCTGCCGCCCGACGTGAACGACTCCGCGGCCAAGTTCACGGCCGTCGGCAACGACATCCGCTTCGGCCTCACGGGCGTGCGCAACGTCGGCGCGAACGTCGTCGACGCGATCATCCGCACGCGCGAGGAGAAGGGCGCGTTCACGTCGTTCACCGACTTCCTCGACAAGGTGCCGGCCGTCGTCTGCAACAAGCGCACCATCGAGTCGCTCATCAAGGCGGGCGCGTTCGACTCGCTCGGTCACCCCCGGCGCGCGCTGCTCGTCGTGCACGAGCAGGCGGTCGACTCGGTCATCAGCGTCAAGCGCAAGGAGGCCGAGGGGCAGTTCGACCTGTTCGCCGACTTCGGCGGCGACGCCGAGGACGGCATGTCGTTCTCCGTCGACGTGCCCGACCTGCCGGACTGGGACAAGAAGCAGCGGCTCGCGTTCGAGCGCGAGATGCTCGGTCTCTACGTGTCCGACCACCCGCTCTCCGGCCTGGAGCACGTGCTCACGCGGGCCGCGGACACCGGCATCGCGAACCTGCTCGCCGACGAGGGGCGGCCGGACGGGTCGACGGTGGTGATCGCGGGCCTGGTCACGTCGCTCCAGCGCAAGATGAGCAAGAACGGCAACCCGTGGGCGGCGGTGACCATCGAGGACCTCGAGGGTGCCGTGGAGGTCATGTTCTTCGGCGAGACCTACCTCGCCTACTCGACGATCCTCGCCGAGGACCAGGTCGTCGTGCTGCGCGGGCGGGTGCGCCGTCGCGACGACACGATGCAGCTCCAGGCGATGGAGGTGTCGCTGCCCGACATCACCGTGGGGGCGGAGTCGCCGCTCGCCGTGAAGGTGTCCCACACGCGCTGCGTGGAGCCGATCATCGTGCGGCTGCGCGAGGTGCTCGCGACGCACCCCGGCTCGGCCGAGGTCCACGTCCAGGTCCTGGAACCCGGCAAGACGACGGTCGTGCGCGCGGGGGACGGGCTGCGCGTCGAGAAGTCACCGGCGCTGTTCGGCGACCTCAAGGCCCTGCTCGGGCCGTCGTGCCTGGTCGGCTGACGCGGATGACCGAGGCGGTCGACGGTCCCGGACGCGCGTCGTGGGACGACGGCTCGGCGTCGCACCGGTTCCGGGTCGTGCCGGCGGCCTACGTGCTGCTGCGGCGCGGCGACGCGGTGCTGCTCCAGCTCCGGCAGGGCACCGGCTACCGGGACGGGTTCTGGGCCGCGGCCGCGGCCGGGCACGTCGAGGCGGGCGAGTCGGTCGTCGCGGCGGCGGTGCGCGAGGCGCGCGAGGAGCTGGGGGTCGAGATCGACCCCGCCGACCTGCGTCCGCTCACCGCCCTGCACCGCGGCGAGCCGGGCGGGCCGGCGCTCGAGCAGCGCGCCGACTTCTTCTTCGCGACCGCGGCCTGGTCCGGCGAGCCGACGCTCCAGGAGCAGGACAAGGCGGCCGACCTGCGGTGGTTCGCGCTGGACGCCCTGCCCGACCCGGTCGTCCCGCACGAGCTGCACGTCCTGCGCGCCCTGCGGGCGGGCACGGTGCCGGTGGTCATGACCTTCGGGTTCGACGCCTGACGCGCGCGGGCGCGGGGAGCGTCGGCGCCGGAACCCGTAGGCTCGACGCCGTGATGCGCCTCAACCCCGAACAGCTCGTCTTCGTCACCGAACGCCACCTGGCGACCCTCACCACGCTGCGCGCCGACGGCACGCCGCACGTCGTCCCCGTCGCCTTCACGTGGGACCCCGACGCGGGCGTGCTGCGCATCACGACGAACCGCGCGTCGGTCAAGGCCCGCAACGCGCGCCTGCCGGGCGCCGACGGGGGCGCCCCGCGTGCCGCGGTGTGCCAGGTCGAGGGCGGCCGGTGGATCACGCTCGAGGGCACGATCGAGGTCGTCGAGGACGAGGACGAGGTGGCGGACGCCGTCGCGCGCTACGCCCGTCGGTACCGCCCGCTCGACCACAACCCCGAGCGCGTCGTCCTCCGCCTCACGCCCGACAAGGTGATGGCCTCGACCTACATGGCCTGACGGTCGCTCAGGCGACGATCGCGCTCTCGGTCCCCTGGGGGTGGTCGACCGAGACGACGTCGCCACGGTGGAGCTGGCGGCCGCGGCGCGTGTCGACCTCCCCGTTGACGCGGACCTCGCCCTCCGTGACGAGCTCGCGCGCCTCGGCGCCGGACTCGGCGAGGCCGGCGAGCTTGAGGAACTGGCCGAGGCGGATCACGTCGTCGGAGATCTCGACCGGGCGGGCGTCGTCGGGGGAGCTCATGGATCCATTGTCCCCGCCCGCGGGCACCGCCACGACCCCGTGGCGACGAGGCCGGCACCGGACGACCGGTGGACGAAACGCCTCGTCGCGGCGGCGCGCGGGCTCCTAGACTCGACCCCATGATCACCCGCATCGATCTTCGAGGACGTTCCCTGTCCGCCCGCGAGCTCGTCGAGACCCTGCCGCGCGCAGAGCTCGGCGTCGAGGACGCGGCGCATCGGGTCGCCCCGATCATCGAGGCGGTCCGGGAGCGCGGCGCGGACGCGCTGCGCGAGTACGCCGAGCGGTTCGACGGCGTGCGCCCCGAGCACCTGCGCGTCCCGGCCGACGCGCTCGCCGACGCGCTCGCGGGCCTCGACCTCGACGTCCGGTCAGGCCTGGAGGAGGCGATCCGTCGTGTGCGGCTCGTGCACGCCGCGCAGCGCCCGCAGGACTTCACGGTCGAGATCGCGCCCGGGGCGCAGGTCCGCCAGCGCTGGGTGCCGGTGCGGCGCGTCGGGCTCTACGCTCCCGGCGGCCTCGCGGTCTACCCGTCGTCGGTGGTGATGAACGTCGTCGCGGCGCAGGAGGCGGGCGTCCGCAGCCTCGCGGTCGCGTCGCCGCCCCAGAAGGAGAACGGCGGCCTGCCGCACCCGACGATCCTCGCGGCCTGCGCGCTGCTCGGGGTCGACGAGGTCTACGCGGTGGGCGGTGCGCAGGCGGTCGCGATGTTCGCCTACGGCGCCGCGGGCAGCGAGCCGCAGGACGGGGACGTGCTGTGCGAGCCGGTCGACGTGGTGACGGGCCCCGGCAACGTGTTCGTGGCCGCGGCCAAGCGGCTCGTGCGCGGCGTCGTCGGCATCGACGCGGAGGCGGGCCCCACCGAGATCGCGATCCTCGCGGACGGCACCGCCGACCCGGGCCACGTCGCGGCCGACCTCATCAGCCAGGCCGAGCACGACCCGCTCGCGGCGGCCGTCCTCGTCACGCCGTCCGTCGAGCTGGCCGCCGCGGTCGAGGCGCGCCTCGCGGACCTCGTGACGGCGACGAAGCACGCCGCGCGCGTCGCGCAGGCGCTCGCCGGTCCGCAGTCCGCGATCGTGCTCGTCGACGACCTCGAGCACGGTCTGCAGGTGGTCGACGCCTACGGCGCGGAGCACCTCGAGATCCAGGCGGACGGCGCGGCAGCGCTGGCCGAGCGGGTCACGAGCGCGGGTGCGATCTTCGTCGGCCCCTGGTCGCCCGTCTCGCTCGGCGACTACATGGCCGGGTCCAACCACGTGCTGCCGACCGGCGGCTGCGCGCACTTCTCGAGCGGCCTCGGGGTGCACAGCTACGTCAAGGCGGTCCAGGTCGTCGAGTACGACCGTGACGCCCTGGAGGAGCTGGCGGACCGGATCGTCGCCGTCGCGAACGACGAGGACCTCCCGGCCCACGGCGAGGCGGTGCGGGCGCGGTTCCTGTGACGGCCGCGCGCGAGCACCGCGTGCCGGTGCGGCGCGCGGTCCCGCGCGATGCCGACGACCTCGTCGCCCTGCGCGTGCACCTCATGCGCGCGATGGGGGAGTCGGACGCCGAGGACGGCGCCTGGCAGCGCCGGGCGAGGGAGTGGTTCGCCCGCAGGCTCGGCTCGGAGGACGTCGTCGCCTTCGTCGTCGACGCGCCCGACCAGGTCGCGGCGTGCGCCCTCGTCGAGCTGCACCGGTCGGTGCCGTCCGCGCGGAACCCGCACGGCACGACGGCGCACGTGTCGAACGTCTGCACCGTGCCCGGGGCGAGGGGCCAGGGCTACGCGCGCGCGTGCGTCGTCGCGGCCCTCGACTGGGCGCGCGCGAACGGTGCGGACTCGGTCTCCCTGCACGCCACGCCCGACGGCGAGTCCCTGTACCGCGGGCTCGGCTTCGTCGACACGACGTACACGGAGCTGCGCCTGCGGTGGTGATGCGCTCGCGGGGCCGTCAGCGGACCCCCAGGACGAAGGGGTGCACGGCGGTGGCGCCCGCCTGGCGCAGCAGGCGCGCCGCGACGGTGAGGGTCCAGCCCGACTCGGTGTAGTCGTCGACGAGGAGCACGCGGCGACCGGCGAGCCCCGCCCGCGCGGCGTCCGACAGCTCGAGCTGCAGGCGGCCGGCGACCCCCGCGAGCCGGGTCGCGGAGTTCACGTCGTGCCGGCCCGGCTCCTCGCGGCCCGGGACCGGCCCGACGGCGCCGATGAGCGGCTTGCCGAGGTAGCTCGCGAGCCCGTTCGCGAGGTGGAACGTGAGCCGCGGTCGCGTCGCCGAGCGGACCGCGACGACGCCGTCCACGAGGAGCCGGCGTCCAGCGGGAGCCGTGGTGCCGGGTTCGGCGCCCTCGCCGGGCCCGGTCTCCGCCTCCGGCGCAGCGGCGGCCTCGTAGAGCTCCGCCCAGTCGTCGAGCACCCGCGCGGCCGCGCGCCGGAGCGCGACGGGCGTGTCGCCGTCGAGCGTCCCGGGGGCGAAGAGCTCGCGCAGCGGCGCCGACCAGCCGAGCCCGTCGAGCCGCGCGACGGCCCGCCCGGTCTCCGCGAGCTCGTCCGCGCCGAGGCGACCGCGCAGGTCGAGGCCCAGGCGGTCCATGCCGCTCGGCCACTGGCGGCGTGCCACGACCTCCACCCCCGGGCGGTCCATGTCGGCGCGCGCGGCGGCGACGGCCTCGGCGTCCGGGAGCGCGGGCAGCGTCACGCCGCCGCACGTGTCGCAGCGCCCGCAGCGCCACCCGTCCTCGAGCTCCGGGTCGTCGAGCGCGGCACGCAGGAACGCCATGCGGCACCCGTCGGTCGCCTCGTAGTCGAGCATCGCCTGCTGCTCGGCGGTGCGCGTGGCGTCGACGCGCTCGTACCGCTCCGCGTCGTACGTCCACGGCCGCCCCGTGGCCTCCCAGCCGCCCTTGACGCGCCGGACGGCGCCGTCGACGTCGAGCACCTTGAGCATGCCCTCGAGGCGCGAGCGCTTGAGGTCGACCTGCGTCTCGAGCTGCGCGACCGACTGGGTCCCTCCGGTGCTCAGGGCGTCGAGCGTCGCGCGGACCTGGGACTGCGGCGGGAACGCGGTCGAGGCGAACCACTCCCAGATGCGCCGGTCCTCCTCGCCGGGCAGCAGCACGACGACGGCGGAGTCCACGCCGCGGCCCGCACGCCCGACCTGCTGGTAGTAGGCGATGGGCGAGCTCGGCGCACCGAGGTGGACGACGAACGCGAGGTCGGGCTTGTCGAAGCCCATCCCGAGCGCCGAGGTCGCCACGAGCGCCTTGACCCGGTTCTCCTTGAGGTCCTCCTCCAGGCGCTCGCGCTCGGCCGGGTCGGTCTGGCCCGTGTACGAGGCGACGGCGAGCCCCGCCGCGCGGAGCTGGCTCGCGACCTGCTCGGCCGCGGAGACGGTGAGGCAGTAGACGATGCCCGACCCGTCGACGTCCTGCAGCGCCTCGACGAGCCACGCGACGCGCGTGGGCTGGTCGGGCAGGCGCAGGACGGCGAGGTGCAGCGACTCGCGGTCCAGCCCGCCGCGCAGGACGAGCACGTCCTCGTGGCCCGCCTCGCCGGCTCCGGCGGCCGCGCCGGACGCGTGCGCCGCGGTCACGCCGAGCTGCTCGGCGACGTCCGCCGTCACGCGCGCGTTCGCCGTCGCCGTCGTCGCGAGCACGGGGATGCCGGGCGGCAGGTCGGCGAGGAGCGTGCGGATGCGGCGGTAGTCGGGCCGGAAGTCGTGGCCCCAGTCCGAGATGCAGTGCGCCTCGTCGATGACGACGAGGCCGGCGTCGGCCGCGAGCCGGGGGAGCACCTCGTCGCGGAAGCCCGGGTTGTTGAGCCGCTCGGGCGAGCAGAGCAGCACGTCGACCTCGCCGGCGGCGATGGCCCGGTGCACGTCGTCCCACTCGGTGACGTTGGCGGAGTTGATGGTGACGGCCTTGATGCCCGCCCGCGCCGCGGCCGAGATCTGGTCGCGCATGAGCGCCAGGAGCGGGGAGACGATGACGGTCGGCCCGGCGCCGCGGTCGCGCAGCAGGCGCGTGGCCACGAAGTACACCGCGGACTTGCCCCACCCGGTGCGCTGCACGACGAGCGCACGACGCCGGAACGCCACGAGCGCCTCGATCGCGCGCCACTGGTCCTCGCGCAGCGCCGCGTCGTCGCGCCCCACGAGCGCGCGCAGCGCCGTCTCGGCGTCCTCGCGCAGCGACTGGCCGTCGAGCAGGCCCCGCAGCATGGCGAGCTTGGCCCGCTTGGCGGCCTCCCCGCCGTCGGGCGCGGGGGAGGACGCACGGGTCGGGACGTCGGTGCCGTCCGGTACCGCCACGCGCGGCGCCGGCGCCGGCGCCGGGTCCGGGCCGGGCCCCGACGGCGCGGCCTCCGCCCAGGGGTCGCCGTACGGGTCGGCGGGCTCGTCGAGCGGCGGCGCGTCGGCCGGGTCGAAGGGCAGGTCGGCGTACGGGTCGGTGGGGCTCACCCGCACGATCGTAGGCGCACCCGCCGACCCTCGGGTCGTCGTGCACAGGCCGCGGCCCGCGGACCCCGGGGACGGGGTCGCGGGCCGCGGGAGCCGAGCGCGTGGGACGTCAGGAGCGCATGTCCATGACCACGCGACCGTCGATCCTGCCCTCCTCCATCTCGGAGAAGATCGCGTTGACGTCGTCGAGCGGGCGCACCGTGTACGTCGGGCTGATCTTCCCGCGGGCGAAGAAGTCGAGCGCCTCCGCCATGTCCTTGCGCGTCCCGACGATCGACCCGCGCACGGTCAGCCCGAAGAGGACGGTCGTGAAGATGTCGAGGGGGAACTTCTCCGGCGGGAGCCCGACGAGCGAGACCGTGCCGCCGCGGCGCAGCGCTCCCACGGCCTGGGGGAACGCGTGCGCGTTGACGGCGGTGACCAGCGCGCCGTGGACGCCGCCGCCCGTCTGCTCCTGGATCTCGGCGGCGGCGTCGGGCGACGTCGCGGCGTTGACCGTGACCTCCGCGCCGTGCTTGCGCGCGAGGGCGAGCTTCTCGTCGTCCACGTCCACCGCGGCGACGCGGCGGCCCATCGCGACGGCGTACTGCACCGCGATGTGCCCGAGCCCGCCGATCCCGGAGACCAGCACCCACTCGCCGGGCTGGGTGTCCGTGACCTTGAGGCCCTTGTAGACGGTGACGCCCGCGCACAGGATCGGCCCCACGGCGGACAGGTCGACCCCGTCCGGGACCACCGGGCAGTAGCGCGAGTCGACGAGCATGTACTGGCCGAACGAGCCGTCGACCGAGTAGCCGCCGTTCTTCTGGTGCGGGCACAGCGTCTCCCAGCCCGTCTCGCAGTACTCGCACTCGCCGCACGCGCTCCAGAGCCAGGCGTTGCCGACCGTGTCGCCGACCCGGACGCGGGTCACCTGGTCGCCCACCGCGACGACCGTGCCGACGCCCTCGTGTCCGGGCACGAACGGGGGCGAGGGCTTCACCGGCCAGTCGCCGTGCGCGGCGTGCAGGTCCGTGTGGCACACGCCGGTGTAGTCGACCTTGACGAGGGCCTCGTGCGGTCCGGGGGTGGGGACCTCGACCTCGTCGACGCGCAGCGGGTCCGTGAAGGAGTGGACGACGGCGGCACGCATGGTGGGCATGACGATCACCTCGGATCCTCGGGGAGAGTGGCGGCCGGACCGTGCCGGCGGTCCTGCCTCGTCCTCGACGCTACGCGCGCCGGGGAGGGCCGGCGCGGTGAGCGGCGGTATCGACGACTCAGGGCCGTGCGGCTCGTGACCTTCGCCTCTCCACGACGAGGGCGAGAGTCCCCGCCACCACGACGACCCACTCGCTCACCGCGGCGAGCACCTGCTGCGTCCCGCCCACCGTCTCGTTCACGCCGAAGAACCCCACGGTCGTCGACAGGTAGAACGCGGCGAGGGTGAGCGCCCCGAACCCGACCGCGCCGAGGAGCGGGAGCCAGTGCCGCCACACGAGCACGAGGAGGCCGAGGACCAGTCCCGCGACCGCGTTGAGCGCGAAGAGCGGACCGACCACGTCGATGTCGCGGTACCCCTCGACGAACAGGGCGAGGTGGACGTCGGCCGAGAGCAGCAGCCCGGCGGCGGTCAGGCCGCGCAGGACCCACGCGCCGAGCGCGCGGCCCTCCCGGACGGGCGGCGTGGGCGGCCCCGTGGTCACGGACATCGTCGTCTCCTCCGCTCGTGGGCGGTCGGGGCGCGGGCCCGCGCGCCCCGGTGCTTCAATGGAACCGCCGCCGACGTCGTCGCGCGCGCCGGGCGGCCGGGGCGGGTCGAGGGGTCCGCCGTGCAGGCACCGTGCAGGGAGGCCGGACATGGACGCACCGCACCGCGCAGACGCCGCGCACGGCGCCGGACCCGACCGGAGCACGAGGGCTCCGGCCCGTGGCCCGGACCGGGGTTCGGCCCCGCTGCCGCGTGTCCCCCACGCGGCGACGCCGACGCGGCGCGTCGTCCTCGCCGGGTCCGGCGCGGGCGCCGCGCTCGCCCTCCTCGCCGCGTGCGGCGGCGAGCCGTCGGGGACGCAGGACGGGGCGACGAGCGGCGACGACGGCTCCGGCAGGGGCGAGGCCGTCGTCGAGCCCGGACAGGCGCTCGCCAGCACCGACGACGTCCCGGTCGGCGGTGCGCTCGCGGTCACCGTCGCGGGCGCCCCGCTCCTCGTCACGCAGCCCGAGGAGGGGACGTTCGCGGCCTTCAGCGCGATCTGCACCCACCAGGGCTGCACGGTCGCGCCCGGGGACGGCGAGCTCCTGTGCCCGTGCCACGCGTCCCGCTACGACCTCGCGACCGGCGCCGTGCTCGGCGGGCCGGCACCCGCGCCCCTGCCCGAGGTGCCCGTGACGGTCGACGGCGGCGAGGTCACGTCCGCCTGACGTGGCGGCCGGCGACCGCGCGCCGGGCGCGAGGTCGGCGCGAGCCCGGCCACGACCAGCGCCGCTGCCCGCGTGCCGGACGTCACGGACGTCGGTGCGCACGCGGTTCGTAGACTGTCCGGGTGACCCCACCCTCCGTCGCGGGACGGCCCCTGCTCCCGCTGCGCCCCGAGCTCGCCGGTGTCGAGCCGTACGGCGCGCCGCAGCTCGACGTCCCGGTCCTGCTCAACGTCAACGAGAACCCGCACGCGCCGAGCGAGGCAGTCGTCGCGACGATCACGCAGGCCGTGCGCGACGCCGCCGCGGGCCTCAACCGCTATCCCGACCGCGACTTCCTCGGGCTGCGCGCCGACCTCGCGGCGTACCTGGGCGCGGAGTCCGGCGTCGCGCTGGGCGCCGAGCAGCTCTGGGCGGCCAACGGGTCGAACGAGATCATGCTCCACGTGCTGCAGGCGTTCGGCGGCCCGGGCCGCACCGCGGTGTCGTTCGCGCCCACGTACTCGATGTACCCGGAGTACGCGCGCGACACCCACACGACGTGGGTCGTCGGGCGCCGCGCCGAGGACTTCACGCTCGACCCGGAGCACGCGCGTGAGGTGGTCGCGCGCGAGCGGCCCTCGGTCGTCCTGCTCGCGAGCCCCAACAACCCGACCGGGACCGCGCTGCCCGCGGCGACCGTCGAGGCGGTGTGCGAGGCGGCGCTCGCGGTCCGCGTGCCGCTCGCCGACGGGCGCGAGGCGCCGGCCGTCGTCGTCGTCGACGAGGCGTACGGCGAGTTCCGCCGCGCCGGCACTCCCTCCGCGCTCGAGCTGCTCGACCGGTACCCGAACCTCGCCGTGACGCGCACGATGTCCAAGGCGTTCGCGCTCGCGGGCGCCCGCGTGGGCTACCTCGCGGCGTCGCGCGAGCTCGTCGACGCGCTGCGCGTGGTCCGGCTCCCGTACCACCTGTCCGCCGTGACCCAGGCGGTCGCGCGCGCGGCCCTGTCGCACTCGGCGGAGCTGCTCGCGCAGGTCTCGGCCCTGCGCGAGCGGCGCGACGAGACCGTCGCGTGGCTGCGCTCGCTGCGGCACCCGGACGGGCGCGCGCTCGCGGTCGCGGAGTCCGACGCGAACTTCGTCCTCTTCGGCACGTTCGACGACCGGCACGCGGTCTGGGCGGGCCTGTTGGAGCGGGGCGTGCTCATCCGGGAGACTGGTCCCGACGGCTGGCTGCGGGTGTCGATCGGCACCGGCGAGGAGATGCGGGCCTTCCGACAGGCCCTCGTGGAGGTGGCAGGACTGTGAAGCGCACCGCGCGCATCGAGCGCGCGACGTCCGAGTCGAGCGTGCTCGTCGAGCTCGACCTCGACGGCACGGGACGGACGGAGATCTCGACGACCGTCCCGTTCTACGACCACATGCTCACGGCGCTGGGCAAGCACTCGCTCATCGACCTCAAGGTCGTCGCGACGGGCGACACGCACATCGACGCGCACCACACCGTCGAGGACGTGGCGATCACGATCGGCGAGGCGCTGCGCGTCGCGCTCGGGGACAAGGCCGGCATCGGCCGCTTCGGCGACGCCACCGTTCCCCTCGACGAGGCGCTCGCGCTCGCCGTCGTGGACGTGTCCGGACGCCCGTACCTCGTCCACTCGGGCGAGCCGGAGGGCCAGGAGTACCACCTCATCGGCGGGCACTTCACGGGGTCGCTCACGCGCCACGTGCTCGAGTCGATCGCGCACCACGCGGGCATCTGCATCCACGTGCGCGTCCTCGCCGGTCGCGACCCGCACCACATCGTCGAGGCGCAGTTCAAGGCCCTCGCGCGCGCGCTGCGCGCCGCGGTCGCTCCCGACCCGCGCGTCGAGGGCGTCCCGTCCACCAAGGGGGCCCTGTGAGCACGCACGACGACGACGCGCTCGACGGCGTCGAGATCCCGGACGACCTCTCGTCCCTCACGGGTCCTTCCGCGGCGCCCGACCTCGTCGCGCTCATCACGCAGATCGCCGGGGCCGAGCCGCTCGCCGCGGCGTGCTCGCTCGCCCAGGTCGAGGCCGACGTCGTGCCGACCGACGTGGGCGCCGTCGCGGTGCTCCGCGACACGGCCGGCGACGCGCCCGCGCACGCCGCCGCCGCGCTGACCACCCTGGTCAAGGGCGTGCCGCTCGTGCTCGTGGCGCGCAGCGGCGAACAGCTCACGATGACGCGCTGGACCGACGGCGCCCCGGGGGACCAGCTCGCGCCGGGCCTGGTGCTCGGCGGCGCGCCCGAGGCGCTCGAGGACCTGCTCACCGGCACGACGACGCTCGCCGACCAGGCCGGCGTCGTCGCGAGCTCGTCGATCTCGCGCTGGAAGGCGATGCGGCTGCTCACGTCCGCCGCGCGCCGGGCCCGGAGGAGCGGCGCATGAGCGAGCCGGTCGTCGGCGAGGCGTCGGGCGTGCGGCGCCCGTCCGTCGTCGTGCTCGACTACGGGTTCGGCAACGTCCGCTCGGCCGTGCGTGCGCTCGAGCGCGTCGGCGCGGACGTCGAGCTCACCGCGGACCGTGCCGCGGCCCAGGACGCCGACGGGCTCGTCGTCCCCGGCGTCGGCGCGTTCGCCGCGGTCATGGCGGGCCTGCGCGGCGTCCGCGGCGACGAGATCGTCGGACGGCGGCTCGCCGGCGGGCGCCCCGTGCTCGGCATCTGCGTGGGCATGCAGGTCATGTTCGACCGGGGCGACGAGCACGGCACCCTGACCGACGGGCTGGGGGAGTGGGCCGGTCTCGTCGACCGGCTCGAGGCGGAGGTCGTGCCCCACATGGGCTGGGACACGGTCGACGTGCCCGCGGGCAGCGTGCTGTTCCGCGGCGTCGAGGACGAGCGCTTCTACTTCGTCCACTCCTACGCCGCCCGGGCATTCACGACGGGCCAGGACCTGCCCGCCGACTCGCCGATCCGGCGACCGCTCGTCACGTGGTCCGACCACGGCGGGAGGTTCGTCGCCGCCGTGGAGAACGGGCCGTTGTCCGCCACGCAGTTCCACCCCGAGAAGTCCGGCGACGCGGGCGCGACCCTGCTCGAGAACTGGGTCCGCTCGCTCTGACCGACCGCGCGCCGGGTGCACCTCGCCCGGCGCGCACCGCCCGGCGCGACAGCGACGCGCCGCCGACACCGATGGAGAACCCCGTGACCGACCGCCTCGTGCTGCTCCCCGCCGTCGACGTCGCCGACGGCCAGGCCGTCCGCCTCGTCCAGGGCGAGGCCGGCTCCGAGACCTCGTACGGCGACCCGCTCGCCGCCGCGCTCGACTGGCAGTCGGGCGGTGCCGAGTGGATCCACCTCGTGGACCTCGACGCCGCGTTCGGCCGCGGCTCCAACGCGGAGCTGCTCGCCGACGTCGTCGCGCGTCTCGACGTCCAGGTCGAGCTCTCCGGCGGGATCCGCGACGACGCGTCGCTCGAGCGCGCTCTCGCCACCGGAGCGCGCCGCGTCAACCTCGGCACCGCGGCGCTCGAGAACCCCGAGTGGACGGCGAAGGTTATCGCGGAGCACGGGGACGCGATCGCCGTCGGCCTCGACGTGCGCGGCACGACGCTCGCGGCGCGCGGGTGGACCCAGGAGGGCGGCGACCTCTGGGAGGTCCTCGACCGTCTGGAGGCCGCCGGGTGCGCGCGCTACGTCGTCACGGACGTGACCAAGGACGGCACGCTGCGCGGCCCCAACCTCGACCTCCTGCGCGACGTCGCGGCGCGCACCGAGGCGCCGGTCGTCGCGTCGGGCGGCATCTCCAGCCTCGCCGACCTCGAGGCGCTGCGCGCGCTCGTGCCCGCGGGCGTCGAGGGGGCGATCGTGGGGAAGGCCCTCTACGCGGGCGCGTTCACGCTGCCCCAGGCGCTCGACGTCGCGGGTCGGCCGTGACGACGGGCTCCGCAGGGAAGGCGCTGCCCCCGTCCTCCGGCTTCGCGGGCGACGACGGCTCGGCGGACCCGGCGCTGGCCGCGCTGCTCGACGCCTACGCCGCGGGCTCGGGCTCGTTGGCCGAGGTCGTCGCGCGGCTCGGCGAGACGCGCGTCCTCATCCCGATCCTGGCCGAGCTCGAGAGCGCGGGCGAGGGCGAGCACGGGCACACCGTCGACAAGGAGGCATCGGCGGGCGTCGTCGCGATCGAGGCGCCGGACGGTCGCCGCGCGCTCCCGGTATTCACGTCCGTGGCGACGATGGCGGCGTGGCGCGCGAGCGCTCGCCCCGTCCCCGTGGACGCCCGCCGCGCGGCGCTGTCCGCCGTGAGCGAGGACTGGTCGCTGCTCGTCCTCGACCCGGGCGGCCCCGTGACGGCGCTCGTGCCCCGGCCGGCCGTGTGGGCGCTCGCCCAGGGCAAGGACTGGTCGCCGGCCGTCGTCGACGGCGCGGTGGACCCCGAGGTGCTCGCGGCGGTCCAGGGCGCGCTCGCCGGGATCCCGCACGTCGCGCGGGCGTGGGCGGAGCCGGGGCGGCGCGCGGAGGTCGCCGTCGTGCTGCGCATCGACGCCGGGCTGGACCGGGCGGGCCTCGACGCGGTGCTCGGTCAGGTCAACGCCGCCCTGGCGAACGACGCCGTCGTGTCCGAGCGCGTCGACGGGCTCGAGCTGCGGGTCGGCCGGGCGGACTGACCGTCCCGGGTCAGCGACGGCGCAGGCGGCTCAGGCCCCACGCGAGCGCGGCCGAGAACGCGACGACCGCCCCGAGCGCCTGCCCGCCGAGGATCACGCGGTTGAGGTCCAGCGCGGGCTGCCAGCGCACGCCCGCGTCGTCGACGACGTAGACCCCCTTGGCGACGACGCGGACCCCGAAGCCGCCCCCGCCTCCGGAGCCCTCGCCGCCCGCCTCGCCGCCGGCGTTGCCGGACCCGGGGTCGGACGACGCGCCCGTGCTCGGCGTCGCGGCCTCCTCGCCCTCCGCCGGCGCGGACGCGGCCCCGATGCGGCGACGCCAGTCGGCCGCGCCCTTGCCGGACAGCTCTCCCGCGCCGGAGCCCCAGCCCGAGCCGGTGCCGCCCCAGACGGTCGCGACGGGGATGACGAGCGTGCCGTCGCGCTCGTAGGACTCTCCGAAGACGCGACGCACGGTGAGCGTGTCGCGTGCCGCGTGGGTGATGTGCGCCGGGTCGACCGGGGACGTGTCCGAGCTCGCGTGTGTGCTCATGGCAGGAAGGGTAGACCTGCGGTCCCGGGTGCGCGCGGGGTGCGGCGTGGCGGGTCGTACCGTCCCCCCCCACCGCACCGACGCGCTCCTGCACGGGCGGTCAGGCGTCGCACTCCGGGAGGACGGTGAACGCCGACTCGTCGCCGAGCATCGTCTGCAGCGTGCTCACCGGGACGAGCAGCGACTTGTCGGTCGACGTCTTCGCGTAGACGACGCCGATGACCTCGCCGGCGTCGTTGAGCGCCGCGGAGCCGGAGCTTCCCGGCTCGACCGGGGCGTCGGTGACGAGCACCTCGCCGAGGTTCTCGTGCAACGGGTCCGTCGTCGTCCCGATGACGGAGCCCTGCGTCACCGTGAGCCGACCGCCCTCGGGGTAGCCCACGACCGTCACCGGGTCGCCCGGCGCCGGGTCGGCCGCCGCGAGGGTGGGGGCCGACGGGAGGTCCTCCGCCGTCCGGACGATCGCGAGGTCCGCGAGACCGGCCACGCTCGCGGTCTGGGCCGCGATGTCGCGGCCGTCGTAGGTGAGGAGCTGCAGCGAGCGCGACGAGTCGACCACGTGCTTGTTGGTGATGAGCGTCCGGGAGTCGACGGCGAACCCCGAGCCGGTCGACAGCCCGTCGCAGCGCACGTTGCGGATGCGCACGGCCATGCGCCGGACCGCGTCGAAGCCGTCCGCCGAGAGGTTCTCCGACCCCGCCGGGTCGTCGGGCGCGACGAGCGACGGAACGACCGAGTCCGGCACGGGCTCGGGGAGCTCCGGCAGGACGCCGCAGGCCGCCAGCGAGCCGGCGAGCAGGGACGCCGAGACGAGCGACCCGACGACGCGCCGGCGGACGGAGCGCCCGGCGTCGCCCCGGGCGGACGGCCCGGGTCGGGGCCGGGTCATCCGGCGAGCTCCTGCTGGAGCTGGGAGTTCGCGTCCGTGGCCTCCTGGCACAGCAGGTCGACCTGGTCGGCGAAGCGCTCCAGGTCCGCGGGGTCGTACGCGTCGCGGTTGTTGAGGTAGCCGATGAGCTGCGTCTGCGCCGTCGTGCACTGGCCGAGCGCGGCCGCGACCTTGCCGGCCGCCTCCGAGACCCGGCTCTGGTAGTCGAGGTACTGCTGCGACGCCTCGTTCTCGTCGCCGAGCTGTGCCTTCTCGTTGGCGAGGTCGCTGATGCGGTCCTGCGCGGCCGTGAGCTGGGTGCGCGCGGAGTCGAGCTCGGCGTTCGCGCCGTCGAGCTCGGTCTGGAGCCGGGCGACGTCCTCGCCCAGGCCGCGGGCCTCGCCCTCCCAGTCCGCGCTCGACTCCTGCCACCGCGTCGTGGTGACCCACAGGTAGGCGCCCACCCCCAGGGCGGCCGCGAGGAGGAGGGACAGCACCACGATGGCGACCACCGCACCGCGGCGGCGGCGCGCCGGCGCGGTCGCGTCAGCGGCGGACGGCACCCCCTCCGGTCCGGGCGCGCCGGTGCCCGGTGCGCCGACGCTCCGGGGGACGGTGGCTCCCGGGACCACGCCCGCGCCGACGGTGCCGGGCGCGCCGCCCGAGGCCGTGCCCCGCGCCGCGGAGGCCGGGGCGAACGACGGCGGTCCACCGGCCGAGGCGCGCGCGCCCGGGTCCACGGGGGGCGTCGTCCCCCGCGGGACGCTCTCCGGTCGGGTCGGCGACGGCGGCTGCTCGTGGGACCCGCCGTGCGGCGGGGGCACCGGGGGCGTGCTCAACTCACGGCGCCCGTGTACTTCTCGCCCGGGCCCTCGCCCGGGGCGTCGGGGTAGACCGACGCCTCGCGGAACGCGAGCTGGAGCGAGCGCAGCCCGTCGCGGAGAGAGCGGGCGTGCTGGTTGCCGATGTCCGGAGCGCTCGCCGTGACGAGCGCGGCGAGCGCGTTGATGAGCTTGCGCGCCTCGTCGAGGTCGAGGTGGCCCTGCTCCTGCGCGTCCTCGGCCAGGCCGCACTTGACGGCCGCGGCGCTCATGAGGTGGACGGCCGCGGACGTGATGACCTCCACGGCGGCGACGTCGGCGATGTCGCGCACCGCGTCGGTGGCGGGGTCGGGCACGGCGGCGTTCTCGGTACTCATGGCGACCATCTTTCCATCCTGTCGTGCCGTGCCGCCCACCCCGGACGCGACCCGTCTCCCGGCGTCACCGAGAGAGCGACCTGCCGCCGAGAGAGCGACGTACCGGCGCGGTACGTCGCTCTCTCGGCAGGGGATCGCTCTCTCGCGGACGGGGTCAGACGCGGACCGGCTCCGCCGCGGTGCCGGGCTGGCCGCCCTCGACGGGCGCGCCGGTGGCGGCGAGCGCGACGCGCAGCGCGCCCCCGAGGCCCGCGTCGACGTTCGTCCAGTACGCGATCGCGCGCTCGCGGATGTCCTCGCTGCGCACGGCGCCGACGTGGCCCGTGATCGTCTCGAGGAAGCGCGCGCGTGCCGCGTCGTCGAAGACCTCGCGGTAGAGCGTGCCGGCCTGGCCGAAGTCGTCGTCCTCCGGGTGCAGCGTCGCGGCGCTGCGCGTCAGCTCGCCGTCGGCCTCCCACCCGGCGGACTCCGCCGCGCGGGCCGGGTCGGCGTGCGCGCCGCCCCGGCTGTTCGGCGCGTACACCGGCGTGGTCGCCGACGAGAACGAGTAGCGCATCGACCCGTCCTTCGCGTACGAGTGACCGCCCTCGGCCGCGGCGTGCGGCGCGTTCACCGGGAGCTGGGCGTGGTTCGTGCCCACGCGGTACCGGTGGGCGTCGGCGTAGGAGAAGATGCGCGCGAGGAGCATCTTGTCCGGGCTCGTCGCGATGCCGGGGACGAAGTTGCTCGGCGCGAACGTCGCCTGCTCGATCTGCGCGAAGTAGTTCTCCGGGTTGCGGTTCAGCTCCATGACGCCCACCTCGACCAGCGGGTAGTCGGCGTGCGGCCACACCTTCGTGAGGTCGAACGGGTTGAACCGGTAGGTCTTGGCGTCCTCGTACGGCATGACCTGGACCGAGAGCGTCCAGCGCGGGAAGTCGCCCGCCTCGATGTGCTCGTACAGGTCGCGGATGTGGTGGTCCGAGTCCGACCCGGCGAGCTGCGAGGCCTCGTCCGCGGTGAGGTTCTTGATGCCCTGCTGGGTCTTGAAGTGGTACTTGACCCAGAACCGCTCGCCCGCCGCGTTGATCCACTGGTAGGTGTGCGAGCCGAACCCGTCCATGTGGCGCCAGCTCGACGGGAGGCCGCGGTCGCCCATGAGCCAGGTCACCTGGTGCGCCGACTCGGGGGAGAGCGACCAGAAGTCCCACTGCATGTCGTTGTCGCGCAGGTTCGAGCCCGGCAGGCGCTTCTGCGACCGGATGAAGTCGGGGAACTTGATGCCGTCGCGCAGGAAGAACACGGGCGTGTTGTTGCCGACGAGGTCGTAGTTGCCCTCGGTCGTGTAGAACTTCAGCGCGAAGCCGCGGGGGTCGCGCCACGTGTCGGGGGAGCCCTGCTCGCCCGCGACGGAGGAGAAGCGCGCGAGCATCTCGGTCGTCGTGCCGGGCTGGAAGAGCGCCGCGCGCGTGTACGCGCTGACGTCGTTCGTCACCGTGAACGTCCCGAAGGCACCGCCGCCCTTGGCGTGCACGACGCGCTCCGGGACGCGCTCGCGGTTGAACTGGGCCAGCTTCTCGACGAGGTAGTGGTCGTGCAGGACGATCGGCCCGTCGGCACCGACGGTCTGGGCGTGGGCGTCCGACGCGACGGGCGCGCCGGCGTTCGTGGTGGTGAAGGGGGCGGTCATGGGTCTCCTTCCGTGGGCCGCGGGTCGCGGCCCGTCTGGCGTTCTCATACCGGGATCTTCGTGAGAAAACGGGCGCGCTCCGGGTGCGCGAGGCACGGGGAGCGGGCGGGGGCGGTCAGTCCGCGCAGTCGGGGCAGAGGCCCCAGAACGTCACCTCGGCGGTGTCGATCTGGAACCCCGACGTGCTGCTCGGCGTCAGGCAGGGGGCGTGACCGACGGTGCAGTCCACGTCGGCGACGGCGCCGCAGCCCCGGCACACGACGTGGTGGTGGTTGTCGTCGAGGCGGCGCTCGTAGCGCGCAGGATGGCCCGCGGGCTCGATCCGGCGGACCAGACCCTTGTCGGTGAGCGTGTGCAGGACGTCGTAGACCGCCTGGACCGAGACGGAGCCGAGCGACGCGCGCGCGGCGCGCAGGACGTCGTCGGCGTCGGCGTGCTGCTGGAGCTCGACCGCGTCGAGCACGGCCAACCGGGCCGCGGTGACGCGCAAGCCGTGCTCCCGGAGCTCGCCCTCGTGGCGGGCGCGTCGTGGCCCGTCGTCGAGGGTCGTCCCCGCGCCGGGCGTCGGTCCTGTCGTCATGGCACCACTCTAACCACGTAAACTGGAAGAGTTCCAATGATGGAGGCGATCAGGAGATCGCCGTCGGGCGGGTGCGAACATCCGGCCCGCCCTCTGCTATCCTTGATGGCTGACCGACTCGTGCGCGTCTCCTCGTCCGGCTTCCGGGCGACGGGAGGGGTGCGAGTGCGCAAGTGGATCTCATCCCACCCGGGTCTCGACCGCCGACGAACGTCGCGACAGAGGCCGGGTCCTGGTCCGGGACGCACCCTTCGGGGACGTTCCGACGTGGTCGTCGCCCGGTGCGACGTCCCGACCTGATGGCCTCCGCCCTGCGCTCAGGGACGGAGGCCTTCTTCGTCCCGGGTGGTCTACCGACGACTTCCTAGGAGCATCACATCAGCGAGCCTCGCATCAACGATCGGATCCGCGTCCCCGAGGTCCGACTCATCGGTCCCGGCGGGGAGCAGGTCGGCGTCGTCCGCACCGAGGTTGCCCTGAGCCTTGCCCAGGACGCGGACCTCGACCTCGTCGAGGTCGCCCCGGACGCCCGGCCCCCCGTCGCCAAGCTCATGGACTTCGGCAAGTTCAAGTACGAGTCCGACATGAAGGCGCGTGAGGCGCGGCGCAACCAGGCGAACACGGTCCTCAAGGAGATCCGCTTCCGCCTGAAGATCGACCCGCACGACTACGGCACCAAGAAGGGCCACGTCGAGCGCTTCCTCGCCGCGGGCGACAAGGTCAAGGTCATGATCATGTTCCGTGGCCGTGAGCAGTCGCGCCCCGAGATGGGCGTCCGCCTGCTCCAGCGCCTCGCGGACGACGTCGCGGAGCTCGGCTTCGTGGAGTCGATGCCGAAGCAGGACGGCCGCAACATGACCATGGTGCTCGGCCCGGTGAAGAAGAAGGCCGACGCCAAGAGCGAGCAGCGCAAGCGGGCGCAGGAGGCCGAGCCCCGGCTGACGAAGTCCGCCCAGCGCGCCGCGGCGCGGACCGGTGACGGCGCGGAGCCCGGCGACCTCGACGCGCCCGAGGCCGTCGCGGTCACCGAGAGCGCCGAGGCCCCTGCGGTCGAGACCGCCCCGGCCCCGGCCGAGGCGGCTGCCCCCGCCGAGGCTCCGGCCGCCGAGGCGCCCGCGCCGAAGGCTGCTCCCGCGCCGAAGGCTGCCGCACCGAGATCGGCGCCCGCGCCGCGTCCGGCCGCGGCACCGCGTCCCGCTGCCCGACCGGCTGCGGACTCGAAGCCCGCGGCGCCGCGCCCGGCCACCCCCCGTCCGGCACCGGCGGCGCCGTCCGCGCCGGCGTCCGGCGCCAAGCCGGCGGCCCCCAAGCCTGCCGCGCCCAAGCCGAGCGCCCCGCGCCCGGCGCCCAAGCCGGCACCGCGAGGCAAGGCCGGCTGACGGCCGGCAGCACAGACCGACCCTGCTCGGGGTCCGGGCCCACCGGCCAGGACCCGAACACGTCGGCCGCCGCGAGGCGGCTGACCGGACACAAGGAGAGACGGCAGTCATGCCGAAGAACAAGACGCACTCGGGTGCCAAGAAGCGCTTCCGCATCACGGGTACCGGCAAGGTCATGCGCGAGCAGGCCAACGCTCGACACCTGCTCGAGCACAAGGCCACCAAGCGCAAGCGCCGCCTCGCCCAGGACCAGGTGGTCTCGCCCGCCGACGTCAAGACCATCAAGAAGCTGCTCGGCAAGTGACCCGGCAGGTGGCGGGATCCGCCACCGACCGGCTCACCCCTGAGCCCCGAACTGCAAGGAGCATCACGTGGCACGCGTGAAGCGGGCGGTCAACGCCCAGAAGAAGCGCCGTACGACCCTCGAGCGCGCCAGCGGCTACCGCGGCCAGCGCTCGCGCCTCTACCGCAAGGCGAAGGAGCAGGTCACCCACTCCCTCGTCTACTCCTACCGTGACCGCAAGGCGCGCAAGGGCGACTTCCGCAAGCTGTGGATCCAGCGCATCAACGCGGCGTCGCGCGCGCAGGGCCTGACGTACAACCGCCTCATCCAGGGCCTCAAGGCCGCGGGTGTCGAGGTCGACCGTCGCCTGCTCGCCGAGCTCGCGGTCAACGACGTGGCCGCGTTCAACGCGCTGGTCCAGGTCGCGAAGGACGCGCTCCCCGAGGACGTCAACGCGCCGAAGGCCGCAGCCTGACCAGCACCTCACCAGGCCGCGCGTCGGCCCCGGACGCCCGGTCGGCGCCCGGTCCGCTCGACCCCACGCTGACGAACCCTCGCAGCGACCGGGTCAAGGCGGTCCGAGCGCTGGCCGGGCGTCCGGCGCGTTCGCGGCACGGACAGCTCCTCGTGGAGGGCCCCCAGGGCGTGCGCGAGGCCGTGCGGCTCGCGCCCGACCGGGTCCGCGACGTCTACGTGACGCCGACGGCGGGCGAGCGCTACCCCGAGATCGTCGGGGACGCCCGCGCGGCGGGCCTGCACGTCCACGTCGCGACGGCCGAGGTGCTGACCGCGATGAGCGCCGACGCGCAGGGCGTGCTCGCCGTCGTCCGCGCGCACGAGCCGACGCTCGGGGACGTCGTGGCCACGCTCGCCGGGCCCGGCCGCGAGCGGCCCGCCCTCGTCGCGGTGCTGGCGACGGTGCGCGACCCGGGGAACGCCGGGACCGTGATCCGGGCCGCCGACGCGGCCGGCGCGGACGCGGTCGTGCTCGCGGGCGAGAGCGTGGACGTGCACAACCCCAAGGTCGTCCGCTCGACCGCGGGATCGTTGTTCCACCTTCCCGTCGTCACGGGCGTGAGCCTCGCGGACGCGGTGGCCGCGCTGCGCGATGCCGGGCTCACGGTGCTCGCCGCCGACGGCGCGGGCGACCTGGATCTGGACGACCTCCTCGACGTGGCCGGGCCCGCGGGCGCGGGGGCGCTCGACGACGGACAGCGGCGCGTCGACCTCGCGGCCCCGACCGCCTGGGTCTTCGGGAACGAGGCCTGGGGCCTGCCCGAGCGGGACCGGGAGCTCGCCGACGCGGTCGTGCGCGTCCCGATCCGTGGGCTCGCCGAGTCGCTCAACCTCGCGACCGCCGCGACGGTGTGCCTCTACGCCTCGAGCCGGGCGCACCGGCCTGCCCGGCGTCTGGCCGCGGCGGGAGGGGCCGGCGCGTGAGCCTGTTCGCCGCGCTCCGCCCGAGCACCGCCGCGCTCGACCATCTCGCGCTCGCGCTCTCGGGCGCGCAGGCCCAGGAGGCGCGCCGGCCCGACGGCGCCCCGCTGGTGCGCTGGACCCCGCCCGAGCTGTGGCACGTGACCGTCTCGTTCTTCGGGTCGGTCCCGGACGGGGCGGTGCCCGACCTCGCTGCCGCGCTCGCGCCGGTGGCGCACGAGACGCCGCCGCCGTCGCTGCGCCTGCGCGGTGCGGGGGTCTTCGACCGGCGTGTGCTGTGGGTCGGCGTCGGGGGGCTCGACGCGGACGCGCTCCCCGGCCTGAGCGTGGCCGTGGCCGAGGCGGCCCGCGAGGTCGGCGTCGGCGTCGACCGGCGACCGCGGCAGCGCGCCCACCTCACCGTGGCGCGCGCCGCCGCCGGGGCCCGGCAGGCTCGACGTCGCGCGCACGCGCGGCGCTCGGGGGGAGGCCTCGCGGACCTCGCCGCCGGTGACCCGCTCGCCGGTCCGGCCGCGGCGCTGTCCGTCTACGCGGGCCCCGACTGGACCGCGCACGAGCTCCTGCTGCTCGAGTCGACGTCCGGCGACCTGCCGGGTGACACGTCGGGCCGGCGGGTGTACCGCACGGTCGAGACCTTCCCGCTGGCGGGGGTGGCCGCGCGCGGCTGACGACCGCGTCGCGGGGAGGGCGACGAGAGCCCCGCACGGGCACGGCCCGGCGCGCGCACGACGGCTGTGCGAGGATGGCGGCCATGAACATGCACGGTGGTCGTCGATTTCCCGGGCCCGTCACGGGCCCGCGCGACTGACGCGTGCACACCTCCCGCCTGAGGCGGGACGGACCGGGCCCGGACGGGCGCCCTAGAATGACCGCGACGCGCGCACCAGCGCGCGCCTGCGCGCGCCGCGTGCGTCGCGCCCCGCGAGGCGGCACCCGTCCAGGCCACCATCGAGGTTCCTGACCTGGTCGTCGCCCGCTCCCGCAGTCCCGCCCTCGCCAGGAAGGCACGCATGTCCAGCCCTGACGCCGACGTCGTCACCCCCGTCACGGGGGACGGCGGCCCGGACACCCCGACCGCACCCTCTCCGCTCGACGCCGACGCGCTCCAGCGCGCGCTCGACGCCGCCCTCGCCGCGATCGCCGGGGCCGGCGACCTCGACGCGCTCAAGCTCGTGCGCACCGAGCACACGGGCGACCGCAGCGCGCTCGCACTCGCGAACCGCCAGATCGGCTCGCTCGCGCCCGCGGACAAGAAGACCGCCGGCAAGCTCCTCGGCCCGCTCCGCGGCCGCGTGAACCAGGCGCTCGCCGCGCGCCAGGCCGAGCTCGAGGCCGAGCGCGACGAGCGCGTGCTCGTCGAGGAGGCGGTGGACGTCACGCTCCCGGTCGACCGCGTGCCCGCCGGCGCGCGCCACCCCCTGGAGACGCTGCAGGAGCGCGTCGCCGACTTCTTCGTCGGGCTCGGCTGGGAGATCGCCGAGGGCCCCGAGGTCGAGGCGGAGTGGTTCAACTTCGACGCCCTGAACTTCGGCGTCGACCACCCGGCGCGGCAGATGCAGGACACGTTCTACGTGGCGGGGCTGGACGAGGGACCGGACGGTCCGTACGCCCCGTCGAACCTCGTGCTGCGCACGCACACGTCGCCCGTGCAGGCGCGCTCGCTCCTGGAGCGCGGTGTGCCGCTGTACGTCGCGTGCCCGGGGAAGACGTTCCGCACCGACGCGCTCGACGCGACCCACACGCCCGTCTTCCACCAGGTCGAGGGACTGGCGATCGACGAGGGCCTGACGATGGCGAACCTGCTGGGGACGCTGGACGCGTTCGCGCGCGCCATGTTCGGCCCCGAGGCGCGCACGCGCCTGCGGCCGAGCTACTTCCCGTTCACCGAGCCGAGCGCCGAGATGGACCTGTGGTTCCCGCAGAAGAAGGGCGGGCCCGGCTGGATCGAGTGGGGCGGCTGCGGCATGGTCAACCCGAACGTGCTGCGGTCCGTCGGGGTCGACCCCGACGTCTATTCGGGCTTCGCGTTCGGCATGGGCATCGAGCGCACGCTCATGCTGCGCCACGGGATCGCGGACATGCACGACATGGTGGAGGGCGACGTGCGCTTCTCCGCCCAGTTCGGAACGGAGATCTGATGCCCTACGTCGCCATCGACTGGCTGGGCGACCACGTCGAGCTGCCCGAGGGGCTCACCGCCGAGCGGCTCGCCGCCGACCTCGTCCGCGTCGGCCTGGAGGAGGAGGCGATCCACGGCGCCGCCGTGACGGGTCCCCTCGTCGTCGGGCGCGTCCTCGAGATGACGCCCGAGCCGCAGAAGAACGGCAAGACGATCAACTGGTGCCTGGTCGACGTCGGACCGGAGCACAACGCCGCCGAGATCACGGGCGTCGACCCCGCCGACGTCCCGGCGGGCGGTGCGCGGGGGATCGTGTGCGGGGCGCACAACTTCGCGCCGGGCGACCTCGTCGTCGTCGCGCTGCCGGGCTCCGTCCTGCCCGGGCCGTTCCCCATCGCGAGCCGCAAGACCTACGGACACGTGTCCGACGGCATGATCTGCTCGCAGCGCGAGCTCGGGCTCGGCGAGGACCACGACGGCATCATCGTGCTGCCGCGGCTCGGGTACGCGGCCGAGGACCTGACCCCGGGGCAGGACGCGGTCGCGCTGCTCGGCCTCGGCGACGAGGTGCTCGAGATCAACGTGACGCCCGACCGCGGGTACGCGTTCTCCTACCGCGGCGTCGCGCGCGAGTTCTCGCACTCGACGGGGGCGCGCTTCACGGACCCGGGCCTGCCCGGCTCCCTGCCCACGCCCCCGCCCGCGGCGACGCCCGACGGCTTCCCCGTCGAGGTGGACGACGCGGCGCCGATCCACGGCGTCGTGGGGTGCGACCGCTTCGTCACGCGCGTCGTGCGGGGGATCGACCCCGCGGCGCAGACCCCCGCCTGGATGCAGAAGCGGCTCACGGCGTCCGGCATGCGCCCGATCTCGCTCGCGGTCGACGTGACGAACTACGTGATGCTCGACCTGGGCCAGCCCTTGCACGCGTACGACCTCGAGCAGGTCGCGGCGCCGATCGTCGTGCGTCGCGCCGCGCCGGGCGAGCGCCTGGTGACCCTCGACGACGTGGACCGTGCCCTCGACCCCGAGGACCTGCTCATCACGGACAGCCCCGGAGGTGCGCGCGCGTCGCGCGTGCTCGGGCTCGCGGGCGTCATGGGCGGTGCCTCCTCGGAGGTCGGCCCGACGACGACGGCCGTGCTGGTCGAGGCCGCGCACTTCGACCAGGTGACGGTCGCGCGCACGTCGCGCCGCCACAAGCTGTCGAGCGAGGCTGCGAAGCGGTTCGAGCGCGGCGTCGACCCGCTGCTGCCCGCGGTCGCGGCGCAGCGTGTGGTCGACCTCCTCGTCCAGCTCGGCGGCGGCACGGCCGACCCGGCGGTGGGCGACCTCGACCGGGTCGTCGCCCCCGCCGCGATCCGCCTCCCGGTCGGCGAGGCCGAGCGCCTCGTCGGCGTGCCGTACACGCTGGAGCAGGTCGTCGGGACGCTCGGCGCGATCGGGTGCACGGTCGAGGCGGACGACGCGGACGCCACCGGCGTGCTCGTGGTGACCCCGCCGTCGTGGCGACCCGACCTCACCGAGCCCGCCGAGCTCGTGGAGGAGGTCGCGCGGCTCGTCGGCTACGACGAGATCCCGTCCCTGCTGCCCGCCGCCCCCGGCGGTCGCGGGCTCACGCGCGAGCAGCGCGTGCGGCGCTCGGTCGCCCGGGCGCTCGCGGAGGACGGGTTCGTCGAGACGCTGAGCTACCCGTTCGTCGGGGACGCGGAGCTCGACGCGCTGCGCCTGCCCGCGGACGACGAGCGCCGCCGGGCGCTGCGCCTGCTCAACCCGCTCGCCGACGACCGGCCGCTGATGCGCACCGACCTCCTCAGCACGCTGCTGGAGACCGCGCGCCGCAACGTCGGCCGCGGGCTGGGCGACGTCGCGCTGTTCGAGGTCGGTCTCGTGACGCACCCGCGCGCGGGTGCCCCGGCGGCGCCCGCGCTGCCGGGTGGCGTCCGGCCGTCCGACGACCAGCTCGCCGCGATCGACGCGTCGCTCCCGGCGCAGCCGCGCCACGTCGCTGGCGTCCTCGTCGGCCGCCGCGAGCGCGCCGGCTGGTGGGGAGCGGGCCGTGCCGCGGACTGGACCGACGCGCTCGCGGCGGCCCGGCTCGTGGTGGAGCGCGCGGGCCTCCACGTGGGTGCCGACGTGTCCGTCGTGGCCGACACGGCGCGCGCCCCGTTCCACCCGGGCCGCTGCGCGCGCCTGGAGCTCGCGGACGGGACCGTGGTCGGGCACGCGGGCGAGCTGCACCCCAAGGTGCTCGAGAACCTCGGCCTGCCCGCGCGCACGGTGGCGTTCGAGGTCGACCTGTCCGCGCTCGTCGCCGGTTCGCCGGACGAGCCCGTGCAGGCGACGCCCGTCTCGGGCTTCCCGGCCGCCAAGGAGGACCTCGCGTTCGTGGTGGACGCCGGCGTGACCGCCCAGGCGTTGCGCGACGCGATCGTCGACGGCGCCGGGGACCTGGTCGAGGACGTCGCGCTGTTCGACGTCTTCACCGGCGAGCAGGTCGGTGCCGGGCGCAAGTCGCTGGCGTTCTCGCTGCGGCTGCGCGCGGCCGACCGCACGCTCACCGCGGACGACGTCGCGCGCGTCCGCGAGGGTGCCGTGACGGCCGCGCGCGAGCGCGTGGGCGCGGAGCTGCGGGCGTGAGCGTGCACGGGGCGGGTGCCGTCGCGCCCGCCCGGACGGCGCTCGTCACCGGCGCGTCGCGTGGCATCGGTCGCGCGATCGCGGTCGGCCTCGCCGCCGCCGGTCTCGACGTCGCGCTCCTCGCGCGCGACGCCGACCGGCTCGCGGGCGTGGCCGACGAGATCGGCGCCCTGACCGTCGGGGGTGCGGGGCGCGCGGTCGTGGTCACGGCGGACGTCACGGACGCCGCGGCGGTCGCGGCGGCCGTGGGCGCGGCACAGGACGCGCTCGGGAGCGTCGACCTCCTCGTCAACAACGCGGGGCGCGTCGACGCCGAGGTGCCGCTCTGGGAGGCGGACCCCGACGAGTGGTGGTCGGTCGTCGAGACCAACGTGCGCGGGCCGTTCCTCCTCGCGCGCGCCGTCGTCCCGGGGATGCTCGCGCGCGGCGGGGGTCGCGTCGTCGACCTGAACAGCGGCGCGGGCTCGCACGACATGGACGGCGCGAGCGCGTACAACGCGAGCAAGACCGCGCTCCTGCGGCTCGGCGCGAACCTGCACCGGTCCGGGTTCGCGCGCGGCCTGCGGACGTTCGAGGTCTCGCCGGGAGTCGTCCAGACCGACATGACGGCGTCGATGGTCATGCACGAGGGCCGCACCGAGTGGACCCCGGTGGAGCGCACGGTCGAGATGGTCGTCGCGATCGCGCGCGGCGAGCTCGACGCGTTCTCGGGGGCGTTCGTGCGCGTGACGCACGACTCCCCGGCGTCGTTGCGGGCCGCGGCCGAGGAGGCCCTGGGCCGCGGGTCCTCCCTGCCCGGCCCCGACGCGCGGCGCCTGCGGGTCACGCGCTGGGGCGCGGACGACCCGATGCCGGGAGAGCTGCCGAGCCGCTGACGTCCCGCGGCGTGGCCGCGACCACCCGGCGCGTCGCGGACCCGCCCGCACCGACCCGCAGCGCCGCCCGACCCCTCCGGTCGGGCGGCGCTCGTGCGTCCGCGGGCGACGCCTGCGCGGGCAGCGCGGGCGGGGGAGATCACCCGGCATCTGGTTGAAACTTCACTCACTCATCGGGGATGCTGTCCTGGACACCTGACCAAGTACCGGGCGGACACCGACGTCGCGGCTCGACGACGCGTGGGAGCGACGGATGACGACGGCACGCCCTGTCCGGCAGTGGAACGGCCTCACCGTTCCCGAGGCCGGCACCTACACCCTCGACGAGGCGCACAAGCGCATCGGGTTCACCGGGATGCACATGATGGTCTCGCCCGTCCGGGGCGAGTTCACCCGGGCGCGCGCCACGATCCTCGTCGGCGAGGACCCGCTCGCCTCGGCGGTGTCCGCGACGATCGAGACGGCGAGCCTCGCGACGCACCACGAGGAGCGCGACGCGCACCTGCGCAGCGCCGACTTCCTCGACGTCGACGCGTACCCGACGATCGAGTTCCGCAGCACCGCGGTCACGTGGCAGGGCGAGCAGCAGGACCAGATCCTCGCGTGGGCGCGACTGCGGAACCGTTCGCCCGAGCGCGCCGAGCTCGCGCCGGAGCGGGTGCAGCCCCGGACGGCGCAGGCCGGGCGGTTCCTCGTCGAGGGACTGCTCACCGTCCGCGGCGTCACGCACCGGACCGTGCTGTCGATGCAGTACGGGGGCGCGCGCCGCGACCCCTACGGCCGCGACATCTTCGGTTTCCACGCCGCGGGCGAGATCGACCGCGAGAGCTTCGGTCTCGTGTGGAACGTGCTGCTCGAGACGGGCGGGTTCCTCGTCGGCAAGAAGATCGGCCTCGAGATCGCGGGGGAGGCCCTGCACCAGGCCTGACGTCCGGTCCGTCAGGGCGCGTCGCACGCGACGGCCCCGCGGGCGACCCAGACGTGCCACACACCGCGCTCCGGGTGGACGTGCTCGAAGGCGACGCGGCCGCCGTCTTCGTGCGTGACGACGCCGGCGAGCACGACGCGGCGCCCCCGGCGGTCGACGGTCGTCCAGCGGGCGGGGACCGGAGGGAGCAGCGGCGTCGCGGGGGAGCGCGGCGCGGGTCGGCGGGCGGGTCGGTCGTGCGGCATGCCCAGGAGGACGCGGTCCGGCACGCGTTCTCGCGCGCGAGACCGGGTGAAACCCTCGGGCGCGCAGGACGTAGCATGACGCGCGACACGGGGTGCCCCGCCGAGGGCTGAGATGAGACCCGTCGAACCTGCTCTGGCTCGTACCAGCGAAGGGATGTCCCGCGATGACGCTCGCCCTGCCCCCGCACGACCCCGCACCCGGGCGCGACCGCGCCCACCGGCCCGCGGCCGACCGCACGCCCGGTGCGGCCGGCGGCCCGGGCGCCCTGCCCGCGCGGCCGCGCGTCCTGTCGATCGCGGGGACCGACCCGACCGGGGGCGCGGGCATCCAGGCGGACCTCAAGTCCTTCGCCGCGCACGGCGCGTACGGCATGGCCGTCACGACGGCGCTCGTCGCGCAGAACACGCACGGCGTGCGGTCCGTGCACGTCCCCGGTCCGACGTTCCTGCGCGAGCAGCTCGATGCCGTGTCCGACGACGTCGAGATCGACGCCGTGAAGATCGGCATGGTGGCCGACGAGGCCAACGCCCGCGAGATCGGGGCGTGGCTCGACGCGCTCGCGGCCGCGCGGACCGACGCCGGGCTCCCGCGGCCCTGGGTCGTCCTCGACCCCGTCATGGTCGCCACGTCGGGGCACCGGCTGCTCGACGCGGGGGCGGAGCAGGCCGTGCGCGACCTCGCGGCACGGGCCGACGTCGTCACCCCCAACCTCCCCGAGCTGGCCGTCCTCGCGGGCCGCGACGTCGCGACGACGTGGGACGACGCGCTGACCCAGGCCGCGTCGTACGCGGAGACGAGCGGTGCCGTCGTGCTGCTCAAGGGCGGCCACCTCACCGGTGCGACGTCGCCGGACGCCCTCGTCGTGCCCGCCGGCCCGTCGTCGGACGCGGCACCGACCGTCACGACGTTCGACGGCGAGCGCGTGGACACGCCCCATACGCACGGCACCGGGTGCTCGCTCTCCGCGGCGCTCGCTGCCCTGCGCCCGCAGCGTGCGGGCTGGGATGAGGCAGCGCGCGACGCCAAGGACTGGCTCACCGGCGCGCTGCGCGGCGGGGCGGAGCTGCGCGTCGGGACCGGCCGGGGCCCGGTCGACCACCTGCACGCCTCGTCGCCCGTCGTGCCGCGCTGACGGACCGCGCGCGAGCAGCGGTCACGTCGGTCAGGCGCGGGCCACGTCCTCCTCGGCCGTCGCGTAGACGCACTCGTAGCCCGGCGGGACCCAGCGCCACCGCGCGTCGACGTCCTGGATCGCGACGCCGTCCGGGCGGTCGGCGACGCACGCGTCCGCCTGCTGGCGCAGACCGACCGTCACCCAGTACACGGCGAGCGCCGCGGCGAGCAGGACGGAGAGGATGGTCACGGCGCGGCGGAGGGCGGGGGTGGGGCCGCCGTCGGACCCGTCCTCCTCGCCCGGCCGCGCGGGCACCCAGTCCCAGCTCACGCGTCGCCCGTCTCCGCGGCCGGGTCAGGCGCCGCGGCTGCGTCAGGGACGAGCAGCACCTTGCCCGTGGTCGCGCGGCCCTCCAGGGCGCGGTGCGCGTCGGCGGCGTCGGCGAGCGCGAACGTGGCGCCGACGCGCACGTGCAGCGTGCCGCCCGCGACGGCGCCGAGCACCTCGGTCGCCCGCTCGACGAGCTCGGCGCGCGTCGCCGTGTGGTCGGCGAGCTTGGGGCGCGTGAGGAAGAGCGACCCGCCCGCGTTGAGCCGCTGCGGGTCGAACGGCGGGACCTGCCCGGACGAGCCGCCGTAGAGCACGAGCGTGCCCCGGCGGTGCAGCGACGCGAGCGACGCGTCGAACGTGTCCTTGCCCACCGAGTCGTACACCGCCGCGACGCCCTCGCCGCCCGTGAGCCCGCGCACGACCTCCGGCAGCTCGGTGGTGAGGTCCGCGAACGCCGTGTACTGGATCGCGTGCTCGGCGCCCGCGCCGCGCGACAGCTCCGCCTTCTCGGGCGTCGAGACCGTCGAGATCACGTGCGCGCCCCGTGCCACGAGCATCTGGGTCAGGAGCAGTCCGACGCCGCCCGCGCCCGCGTGCACGAGCACCCGGTCGCCCGGGCGGACCTGGTAGGACGACGTGCACAGGTAGTGCGCGGTGAGGCCCTGGAGCGCGACGGCGGTCGCGTCCTCGAGCGACACGGCGTCGGGGACGTGCAACGCCTGGGCGGCGTCCACGACGACGAGGTCCGCGTACGACCCGGGCGCCTCGGTCCACACGACGCGGTCGCCGACGGCGAAGCCCTCGACGCCGTCGCCCACCTCGGCGACCACGCCCGCGCCCTCGCTGCCGACCACGTGGGGGTATTCCATCGCGTACACGCCGGAGCGCTTGTACGTGTCGATGAAGTTCACCCCGGCCACGGCCGACCGGACGAGGAGCCGACCCGGCCCGGGCGAGGGGTCGGGCAGCTCGGTGTACTCCAGGACGTCGGGGCCGCCCGCCGCGCGGGCCACGATCGCGTGCATGGCCCCAGCCTAGGGTCGTGCGGCGAGCCCGGCCGCCCTCCCGGTCGTGGTCGCGTCCGTCCCGGCGCCGCCCGCGACCCCTGCGCCGACCGCGTCGTCCTCGACCAGGCGGGGCGGACGCGCGTGGCCCGCCGACGCGTGCCACCGGCCGAACCGGCGCTCGACGTGCACCGGGTGGTCGAAGCAGCGCGTGACGTGCTCCGTGACGAGCACGTCCGCGGCGGCGCCCGCGGCGACGACGCGGCCGTGCGCGAGCAGGAGCGCGTGGCTCGTCGTGGTCGGCAGCTCCTCGAGGTGGTGCGTCACCAGCACCGAGGCGACGTGCGGGCGGGTCGCGCGCACGGCGTCGAGCGTCTCGAGGAGCTGCTCGCGCGCGGCGACGTCGAGCCCGGTGGACGGCTCGTCCAGCAGGAGGAGCGCGGGGCCGGGCAGGAGGGCGCGCGCCACGAGCGCCCGTCCCCGCTCGCCCTGGGAGAGCGTCGGCCAGGGGTCGTGCGCGCGGTGCGCGAGGCCGAGGTCGGCGACCAGCCCGCGGGCGACGGCGACCTCGACCGGGGTCGGCTGCCAGCGCGGGCGCCAGTCGACGGTCCCCGTGAGGCCGGTCAGGGTCACCTCGAGCACGGTCAGCGGCGAGCGCAGGTCGTGGCGCGGGTCGACGTGGCCGATGCGGCGGTGCAGGGTTTGGATGTCCACGCGACCCAGGCGCTCGCCGAGCACATGCACCGTGCCGCGGGTCGGGTGCCGGCGCGCCCCGCAGAGCCCGAGGATCGTGCTCTTGCCCGCCCCGTTCGGCCCGAGCAGCGCCCAGTGCTCACCCGCCCGGACGGTGAGGTCGACGCCGTCGAGGATCGCCCGTCCCTCCCGCACCAGGTCGACGCCGCGCAGGGACAGGACCTCGGCGCTCACCGCTCGCCGCCCGTCGCGCCGGGGTCGCGCCCGGCGACCTTCGCGTGGACGGCTGCGAGGTGCTCGCGCGCCGCCGCGGACGCGCGGACGGCGTCGCGCTCGCGCACGGCCTCGAGTATCGCCTCGTGCGCGTCCTGGTCGTGCCGGTGCGCCTCGCCCGCGCGGTCGAGGTCGACCATCGCGACCATCGCGCGCCGCAGGCGCGGGACGAAGGTCGCGAACAGCTCGCCCAGCACGGCGTTGTGCGCGGCGTCGACGACCGCCCGGTGGAAGACCAGGTCCGCGTCCACGTACTCGGCGGCCGACGACGTCGCCGGGACCTTCCCGCGGCGGGAGAGCGCCGTCGTCATCGCACGGAGGTCCGCGGGGGTGCGGCGCGCGGCGGCGAGGCCGGCAGCCTCGGTCTCGAGGGCGGCGCGGACCTCCAGCACGTCGACGATCTCCCCGCGGCGCAGCACCTCGTCCCAGTCGTCCGCGGTGTCGGTCGACACGACGTACACGCCCGACCCCTGCCGACTGTCGAGCACGCCGCGCCCCGCGAGCTGGCGGATCGCCTCGCGGACGGTGGAGCGTCCGACGCCGAGCTCGGTCGCGAGCGCCTGCTCGCCGGGCAGCCGGTGGTCGAGGGGCCAGACGCCGGAGCGCACGCGGTCGAGCAGGAGCTCGGCCGCCTGGTCCGCGAGGGGGCGCCGGTGCAGCGCGGTCATGGGTTACCTCTCAGGTTGTCTGAGGACTTGTTCGGCGCTAGCGTACCTGGCATGTCCTGGACGGCGCTCCTCCTTCTGCGCCACGGCGGGGTCTGACCGGACCGGCCCCCCCGCCGTGGGGGTCCGTCGCGCGCCGGTCGCCCACCGCCCCGTTTCCGCGGGGCGCGAGCCGAAGGACAGCCAGACCATGACCGCTCCCACCCTCCCTGCGCGGACCCCCGGCGCCTCGACCGATCGCTCGACCGGGCCCGCTCCCTCCTGGTACCGCCAGCGCCCCTCGCGCATGCCCTCGTTCCGGTATGCCGACGTCCACGCGCGAGTCGACGTGCCGGAGCTGCCCGACCGTCGGTGGCCCTCGCGCCGCCTCACGCAGGCGCCGCTGTGGGTCCCCGTCGACCTGCGCGACGGCAACCAGGCGCTCGCGGAACCGATGGACCCGGCGCGCAAGCGCCGCTTCTTCGAGCTGCTCGTCGCGATGGGGTACACCGAGATCGAGGTGGGCTACCCGTCGGCGTCGCAGACCGACTTCGACTTCGTGCGCCTGCTCGCCGAGACCGATCTCGCGCCCGAGCACGTCACGGTCGTCGTGTTCACCGCCGCGCGCGCGGACCTCATCGCGCGCACGGTCGAGGCCGTGCGAGGCCTGCGCAACCCCGTCGTCGTCCACGTCTACGCCGCGACCGCGCCCGTCTGGCGCGACGTCGTCCTCGGTCGCGACCGCGAGGAGCTCGCCCGGCTGATCACCGACGCCGGGGCCGACGTGCTGCGCCACGCCGGCGACGACCCGCGCGTCCGCTTCGAGTTCTCGCCCGAGGTGTTCAACCTCACCGAGCCGGACTACGTGCTCGACGTGTGCGACCGCATGACCACGCTCTGGGACGCGACGCCCGAGCGCCCGGTGATCCTCAACCTGCCCGCCACGGTCGAGGTCGCGACGCCCAACGTCTACGCCGACCAGATCGAGTACATGGACCGGAACCTCGCGCGGCGCGACGGGGTGATCCTCTCGGTCCACCCGCACAACGACCGCGGGACGGGCGTCGCGTGCGCCGAGCTCGCCGTCCTCGCCGGGGCGCAGCGCGTCGAGGGGTGCCTGTTCGGCAACGGCGAGCGCACCGGGAACGTCGACCTCGTGACCCTGGGCCTCAACCTGCACGCGCAGGGCGTCGACCCGATGGTCGACTTCTCCGACCTCGACGGGATCCGGGACGTCGTCGTCGCGTGCAACCGGATCGACGTGCACCCACGCCACCCCTACGTGGGCGAGCTGGTCCATACCGCCTACTCGGGCACGCACCAGGACGCGATCCGCAAGGGCATGGCACGGCACCGGGCCGACGCCGCGGCGTCGGGCCTCGACCCCGCCCGGGCGCCGTGGCGCGTGCCCTACCTGCCCGTCGACCCCGCCGACCTCGGGAGGACGTACGAGGCCCTCGTCCGCGTGAACAGCCAGTCCGGCAAGGGCGGCGTCGCGTACGTGCTGCACTCCGTGCACGGCCTCGACCTGCCCCGCGGTCTCCAGGTCGACCTCGCGCGCCGCGTCCAGGAGCACGCCGACGCCACCGGCGCCGAGGTGACGCCCGACGCGCTCCTCGCGCTGTTCGACGCGGCCTACGCGCGCCCCGGCGCCGTCGAGCCCCTCGCGTGGACGAGCCGACGCGCCGACGACGGCGTCGAGCGCCTCGAGTTGGTCCTCGCCGTCGACGGCGCCCGGGTCACCACGTCCGGGACCGGTGCCGGCGCGGTCGACGCCCTCGTCGACGCGCTCGCCCGCCTCGGACGGCCCGTCGAGATCCTCGCGCTCACCCAGCAGTCCGTCGGCACGGGCAGCGACGCGACCGCGATCACCTACCTCGAGCACCGCGGCCCCGACGGAACCCCGCGCTGGACCGTCGGCCGCGACACCTCCGTCCTCGGCGCGAGCGTCCGCGCCGTCTGCGCGGCGACGTCCTGAACTTGTCGGGTCCGCGACCCTCGTTCGAGCCGTACACCTGGTGACGAGACGCGAGAACTGGCCCCGAGGACGAGGTTCCGAGGGGCCACTTCTCGCATCTCGGCCGGGGACCACCCGCCACGCGGGCGGTAGGACGGTCCCCACGCCCGGACCGGGCGTGACCGCCGGACCGGGGCTGCGGGTCGTGCGGTGACGGGCAGGACGAGCGGTGGGGTCGGACCGTGTGCGCAGGACGTCAGAGGCGCACTCCTTGAACCCTCGCCCGAAAGACCAGGGTGACGGTGCGCCAGTCCAAGCACACGGTCCGACCCCACCGCGGACCCGACCCGGCGGGCAGGAGACCCGACCCCACCGCGGACCCGACCCGGCGGGCAGGAGACCCGACCCCACCGCGGATCCGACCCGGCGGGCAGGAGACCCGACCCCACCGCGGACCCGACCACGCGTACCGTGGGTGGGATCTTCGACCCAGCCGTTGCATAAGTATGTATAGTGATGCATATGACGATCAGAGTCGCGGTCGCGGGTGCGTCCGGGTACGCGGGCGGAGAGACGCTCCGCCTGCTCGCCGGGCACCCGGAGGTGGAGATCGGCGCCGTCACGGCGCACAGCAACGCGGGGACGCTCCTCGGTGAGCACCAGCCGCACCTGCGATCCCTCGCCGACCGCGTGCTGCTGCCGACGAGCGTCGAGCACCTCGTGGGGCACGACGTCGTCGTCCTCGCGCTGCCTCACGGCGCGTCGGGCGAGATCGCGGCGCAGCTCCCGGACGACGTGCTCGTGCTGGACCTGGGCGCGGACCACCGGCTGGAGTCCGCGGCGGACTGGGCGGCGTTCTACGGCTCCGAGCACGCGGGCACGTGGCCGTACGGGCTGCCGGAGCTGCTCCTCACGCACGAGCCCGGCGCCGCCGCGAGCGAGACGAAGCAGCGCGAACGGCTCGCCGGTGCGCGCCGCATCGCGGTGCCGGGCTGCAACGTCACGGCGGTCACGCTGGGCATCCAGCCGGGTGTCGCGTCCGGGCTCGTCGAGGCGCGCGACCTCGTCGCGGTGCTCGCCAACGGGTACTCGGGCGCGGGCAAGTCGCTCAAGCCGCACCTGCTCGCGTCCGAGGCGCTCGGGTCGGCCCAGCCGTACGCCGTCGGCGGGTCGCACCGGCACATCCCGGAGATCGCGCAGAACCTGCGGGCCGCGGGGGCCCCGGCCGTGAGCATCTCGTTCACGCCGACGCTCGTGCCCATGTCGCGCGGCATCCTCGCCACGGTGACGGCACGCCTGTCCGACGACGCCGCGCGCCTGGACCCCGCGGAGCTCGACGCGCGCGTCCGCCAGGCGTGGGAGGACGCCTACGTCGGCGAGCCGTTCGTCCGGGTGCTGCCCGTGGGGCAGTGGCCGACGACGGCCATGACGCTCGGCGCCAACACGGCGCTCGTCCAGGTCGCGGTGGACCACGCGGCGGGTCGCGTCGTCACCGTCACGGCGATCGACAACCTCGTCAAGGGCACCGCGGGCGCCGCGGTGCAGTCCATGAACATCGCGCTCGGCCTGCCGCAGACGGCGGGCCTCACGACCGAGGGGGTCGCCCCGTGACCGTCACCACCCCGCAGGGCTTCCGGGCCGCCGGCGTCGCCGCCGGGCTCAAGTCCACGGGCGCCCGCGACGTCGCGCTCGTCGTCAACGACGGGCCGCTCGACGTCGCCGCGGCCGTCCTCACGACGAACCGCGTGTTCGCCGCACCGGTCGCGTGGACGCGGCAGGCCGTGAGCGACGGGCGCGCGACGGCCGTCGTGCTCAACTCGGGCGGCGCCAACGCGTGCACCGGGCCGGACGGCTTCGCCGACACGCACCGCACGGCGGAGCACGTCGCCGACGTGCTCGCGACGTCCGCGGGCGACGTGCTCGTGTGCTCGACGGGCCTCATCGGCGTGCGCCTGCCGCTGGAGAAGCTGCTCGCCGGGGTCGACGCGGCCGCGGCGGCGCTCGCGGACCCGGCGGCCACCGTCGACGGGGGCGGCGACGCCGCGCTCGCGATCATGACGACGGACACCGTGCCCAAGACGGTCTCCGTGGTCCGCGAGGTCGCCGACGCCACCGCGCCGGACGGTGCGGCGACGTGGACGGTCGGGGGAATGGCCAAGGGCGCGGGCATGCTCGCGCCCGGCCTCGCGACGATGCTGTGCGTGCTCACGACGGACGCCGTCGTCGACGCCGCGACGGCCGACGCCGCGCTGCGCGCCGCGACCCGCACGACGTTCGACCGCGTCGACTCGGACGGCTGCATGTCGACGAACGACACCGTGATCCTCCTGGCCTCCGGTGCGTCCGGGGTCGAGGTGACGCTCGACGAGCTCACGGACGCCGTGACCGAGGCCAGCGCGTCGCTCGCGCGCCAGCTCGTGGCCGACGCCGAGGGCGCGAGCCACGACGTCGCCGTCACCGTGGTGAACGCGTCGAGCGAGGACGCCGCGGTCGCGGTCGCGCGCGCGGTGACGCGCTCCAACCTGTTCAAGGCCGCGATCTTCGGCAACGACCCGAACTGGGGGCGCATCGTCTCGGCCGTCGGGACGGTCCCCGAGGACGTCGCGCCGTTCGACGCGCTCCTGCTCGACGTGACGGTCAACGGCGTCCAGGTGTGCCGGGCCGGGGGAGTGGGCGAGCCGCGCGAGCTCGTCGACCTCGCGGCCGAGCGCGAGGTGCGCGTCGAGATCGACCTGCACGCCGGCTCCGCGACCGCGACCGTCTGGACCAACGACCTCACGCACGACTACGTCCACGAGAACAGCGCGTACTCCTCATGAGCGACCCGACCACGCCCACGCCCCACCCGGACGACGCCGCGTTCGACACGCGCACCGACCTGCGCCCCGAGCAGAAGGCCGAGGTGCTCGTCGAGGCCCTGCCGTGGCTGGAGGAGTTCGCCGGCGCGCTCGTCGTCGTCAAGTACGGCGGCAACGCCATGGTCGACGACACGCTCAAGGCCGCGTTCGCCGAGGACATGGTCTTCCTGCGCCGCGTCGGGCTGCGCCCCGTCGTCGTGCACGGAGGCGGCCCGCAGATCTCGGCGATGCTCGACCGGCTCGGCATCGAGTCCGAGTTCCGCGGCGGCCTGCGCGTCACGACGCCCGAGGCGATGGACGTCGTGCGCATGGTCCTCACCGGCCAGGTCTCGCGCGAGCTCGTCGGCCTCATCAACGCCCACGGGCCGTACGCGGTCGGGCTCTCGGGCGAGGACGGCGGCCTGCTCCAGGCCCAGCGCCGGCACGCGACCGTCGACGGCGAGCCGGTCGACGTCGGGCTCGTCGGCGACGTCGTCGAGGTGCACCCCGCCGCGGTCCAGGACCTGCTCGACGCCGGGCGCATCCCCGTCGTCTCGACCATCGCCCCCGACCTCGAGGACCCGACCCAGGTGCTCAACGTCAACGCGGACACCGCCGCCGCGGCGCTCGCGGTCGCGCTCGGCGCGAAGAAGCTCGTCGTCCTGACCGACGTCGAGGGTCTGTACACGTCGTGGCCCGACCGCGGGTCGCTCGTCGCGCAGATCACGCGCTCCGAGCTCGCGGCGCTCCTGCCGTCCCTCTCCGCGGGCATGGTCCCCAAGATGGAGGCGTGCCTGCGCGCGGTCGAGGGCGGCGTCCCCGCGGCGACCGTGATCGACGGGCGCGTGCCCCACTCCACGCTGCTCGAGGTCTTCACCACCCAGGGCAACGGGACCATGGTCGTCCCGGACCCCGCGGGCGCATCGGCGCCCGTGCCCGCCACGACCACCGGAGGAGCCGCGTGAACGCCCTCGACCACCCGGCGGACGCGCCCGCGCCCGCGACGACGAGCGCCGTGACTGCCCAAGCCGACGGCTCCGTCGCCCAGTGGACCGACCGGTACGCCCACGCCGTCATGGACACGTTCGGCCCGCCGCAGCGCGTGCTCGTGCGCGGCGAGGGCGCGTACGTGTGGGACGCCGACGGCAAGCGCTACCTCGACCTGCTCGCGGGCATCGCGGTCAACGCGCTCGGCCACGCCCACCCGACGCTCACGGCGGCGGTCTCCGCCCAGCTCGGCACGCTCGGGCACGTCTCGAACTTCTTCGGCACCCCGACGCAGATCGCGCTCGCCGAGCGCCTCCTGGCGCTCGCGGAGGCGCCCGAGGGGTCGCGCGTGTTCTTCACGAACTCGGGCACCGAGGCGAACGAGGCGGCGTTCAAGATGACGCGCCGGAACAATGGCACGGGGCGTCGGACGCGGGTCCTCGCGCTCCAGGGCGGCTTCCACGGCCGGTCGATGGGCGCGCTCGCGCTGACGTCGAAGGCCGCGTACCGCGAGCCGTTCGAGCCGCTCCCGGGCGGGGTGGAGTTCGTCGCGTTCGACGACGTCGTCGCGCTCGAAGAGGCCTTCTCGCCCGCCGCGGTCGCCGCGCGCGGCGAGGTCGCGGCGCTCGTCGTCGAGCCGGTGCAGGGGGAGGCGGGCGTGCGGTCGCTCTCGCCCGGCTACCTCGTCGCGGCGCGCGAGCTCACGGCGCGCCACGGCGCGCTGCTCGTGCTCGACGAGGTGCAGACGGGCGTCGGGCGCACGGGCTCGTGGTTCGCCTACCAGCAGCCCGAGGTCGGCGGCGGGATCGTGCCCGACGTCGTCACGCTCGCCAAGGGCCTCGGCGGCGGCTTCCCCGTGGGTGCCGTGGTCGCGTACGGCGAGCGGGCGGCGACACTGCTCGGTCGCGGTCAGCACGGCACGACGTTCGGGGGCAACCCGGTCGCCGCCGCGGCGGCGCTCGCGACGCTCGGGGTGATCGAGCGCGACGGGCTCCTCGAGAACGTGCGGACCGTCGGGGCGCTCCTGCGCGACGGCATCGCCGGGGCCGGGAACCCGCTCGTCGCGGGCGTGCGGGGGCGCGGGCTGCTCCTCGCCGTCCAGCTCACCCGGCCCGTCGCGGCGGACGTCGCGCGCGCGGCGCTCGACGCCGGGTTCGTCGTGAACGCCGTCGCGCCCGACGCGATCCGCCTCGCGCCGCCCCTGATCCTCACGCCCGAGCAGGTGCGGGACGTCGTCGGGTTCTTCGCGACCGTCACCGTCCCGGCCGACCCGACCGCCGCGTCCGGCGCGACCCCCACACCTACCGGCCCCACGACGAGGAGCTCCTGATGGCCCCCCGGCACTTCCTGCGCGACGACGACCTCACGCCCGCCGAGCAGCGTCAGGTCCTCGAGATCGGCCTCGCGTTCCGCGACGACCGCACGTTCCGCCAGCCCCTGGCCGGACCGCAGGGCGTGGCCGTGCTGTTCGACAAGCCGACGCTGCGCACGCAGCTCTCGTTCGCGACGGGCATCGCCGAGCTCGGGGGCTTCCCGGTCGTCGTGGACGGCCGGCTCGCCCAGGTCGGCGTGCGCGAGTCCGTCGCGGACGTCACGCGCGTGCTCGACCGGCAGGCGTCGGCGATCGTGTGGCGCACGTTCGGCCAGGACCGGATCGAGGAGATGGCGGCGATCAGCCGGGTCCCGGTCGTCAACGCGCTCACCGACGACTTCCACCCGTGCCAGATCCTCGCGGACCTCCTCACGATCGCCCAGCTCCGCGGCGGCACCGGAGCGCTCGCGGGCCAGACGCTCGCGTACGTCGGTGACGGGGCGAACAACATGGCGCACTCCTACCTGCTCGGTGGCGCGACCGCCGGCCTGCACGTGCGGATCGGGACGCCCGACGGGTACCCGCCCCACCCCGTGTTCGTCGCCGACGCCGAGCGGATCGCGGCCGAGACCGGCGGCTCGGTGCTCGTCACGTCCGACCCGGTCGAGGCCGTCGCGGGGGCGGACGTCGTCGCGACCGACACGTGGGTGTCGATGGGGGACGAGGCCGAGGCCGAGCAGCGCGCGCTGCCCTTCGTGCCCTACCAGGTGAACGACGACCTCCTCGCGCACGCGAAGGACGACGCGATCGTCCTGCACTGCCTGCCCGCCTACCGCGGCAAGGAGATCACCGCCGAGGTGATCGACGGCCCCCGCTCGGCGGTGTGGGACGAGGCGGAGAACCGGCTGCACGCCCAGAAGGCGCTGCTCACGTTCCTCCTGGAGCGGTCGTGACCGAGGCCCGCACGGCGACGACGAAGACGGCGCGCCACGCGCGCATCGCCGAGATCGTGCGCCGCACCGAGATCCACTCCCAGGCGGAGCTGGCGCGCGAGCTCGAGCGCGAGGGGCTGTCGGTGACGCAGGCGACGCTCTCGCGCGACCTCATCGAGCTGCGCGCCGAGAAGGTGCGCGGGGCGTCGGGCGCGCTCGTCTACGCGGTGCCGGGGGAGGGCGGCGACCGCAGCGTGCAGACCGCGGAGTCGCCCGAGTACCTCGCGGCCCGGCTCGCGCGCCTGTGCTCCGAGATGCTCGTCTCCGCGGAGGCGTCGGCGAACCTCGTGGTCCTGCGCACGCCTCCCGGCGCGGCGAACTACCTCGCGTCCGCGATCGACCACTCCGTGCTCCCGCACGTGCTCGGCTGCATCGCGGGCGACGACACGATCCTCGTCATCGCGCGCGACCCCGACGGCGGCGCCGAGCTCGCGCGCCGCTTCCTCGAGCTGTCCGGGCCCCACGGCGGGCCCGTCCCCGGCACGCCGGACTGACCGCCGTCGGACCATCCCTCGCGCGGCGGACCGCCCTGCGAGACTGGACCCCGGACCCCACCCGCACGTCACAGAAAGAGACCGTCATGACTGAACGCGTCGTGCTCGCCTACTCGGGCGGCCTGGACACGTCGGTGGCCATCGGCTGGATCGCCGAGGCCACGGGCGCCGAGGTCGTCGCCGTCGCGGTCGACGTCGGCCAGGGCGGGGAGGACCTCGAGGTCATCCGGCAGCGCGCCCTGGACTGCGGCGCCGTCGAGGCGTACGTCGCCGACGCGCGCGACGAGTTCGCCGCCGAGTACTGCATGCCCGCGCTGCGCGCGAACGGCCTGTACCTCGACCGCTACCCGCTCGTCTCCGCGATCTCGCGGCCGGTCATCGTCAAGCACCTCGTGCGGGCGGCGCGCCAGTTCGGTGCGACGACCGTCGCCCACGGCTGCACGGGCAAGGGCAACGACCAGGTGCGCTTCGAGGTCGCGACGACGTCGCTCGCGCCCGAGCTCAAGACGATCGCGCCCGTGCGCGACCTCGCGCTCACGCGCGAGAAGGCCATCGAGTACGCCGAGAAGCACTCCCTGCCGATCGCGACGACCAAGCACAACCCGTTCTCGATCGACCAGAACGTGTGGGGCCGCGCGGTCGAGACCGGCTTCCTCGAGGACATCTGGAACGCCCCGACCAAGGACGTCTACAACTACACCGACGACCCGACGTTCCCGCCCGTCGCGGACGAGGTCGTCGTCACGTTCGAGCAGGGCGTCCCGATCGCGCTCGACGGCGTCGCGGTGACGCCGCTGCAGGCGATCCAGGAGATGAACCGCCGCGCGGGCGCCCAGGGCGTCGGGCGGATCGACATCGTCGAGGACCGCCTCGTCGGCATCAAGTCGCGCGAGGTCTACGAGGCTCCGGGCGCGATCGCGCTCATCACCGCGCACCAGGAGCTCGAGAACGTCACCCTGGAGCGCGAGCAGGCCCGCTTCAAGCGCGGCGTCGAGCAGCGCTGGACCGAGCTCGTCTACGACGGCATGTGGTTCAGCCCGCTCAAGCGCTCGCTCGACGTGTTCATCGACGACACGCAGCGGTACGTCTCCGGCGACGTGCGCCTCGTGCTGCACGGCGGACGGGCGACCGTGACCGGCCGCCGCTCGGAGGCGAGCCTGTACGACTTCAACCTGGCGACCTACGACGAGGGCGACTCGTTCGACCAGTCGCAGGCCAAGGGGTTCATCGAGATCTACGGTCTCACCGCGAAGCTCGCCGCCGCGCGCGACGAGAAGTTCGGCAACGGTGTGGACCTCGGGGCAGGAGCACTGTGAGCACGCACGACGACCAGGGCGTCACGGACGCCACCCAGCCCGACGGGACCGCCGCGCCCGGGGACGTGGACCAGGACGCGCCGGCGGGCGGGCGCGTGAGCCTCTGGGGCGGGCGCTTCGCCGGCGGTCCCGCCGACGCGCTCGCCGCGCTGAGCAAGTCGACGCACTTCGACTGGCGCCTCGCGGGCCAGGACGTCGCGGGCTCGAAGGCCCACGCGAAGGTCCTGCACGCCGCGGGCCTGCTCGACGACGACGAGCTCGACGGGATGCTCGCGGCGCTCGAGCGCCTGCGCGAGGACGTCGCGTCGGGCGCGTTCGTCGCGGCCGACGACGACGAGGACGTGCACACCGCGCTCGAGCGCGGGCTCATCGAGCGCGCCGGGCCGGAGCTCGGCGGCAAGCTGCGCGCGGGCCGGTCGCGCAACGACCAGATCGCGACGCTCACGCGCATGTACCTGCGCGACGAGGCACGCACGATCGCGCGCCTCGTGCTCGACGTCGTCGACGCGCTGATCGAGCAGGCCGCCGCGCACCCGGGCGCGGCGATGCCCGGCCGCACGCACCTCCAGCACGCCCAGCCGGTGCTCCTCGCGCACCACCTGCTCGCCCACGCGTGGCCGCTGCTGCGCGACGTCGACCGCTTCATCGACTGGGACGTGCGCGCCGCGCGCTCGCCGTACGGGTCGGGGGCGCTCGCGGGCTCGTCGCTGGGCCTCGACCCGGCGGCCGTCGCCGCCGAGCTCGGGTTCGACGGCCCGGTCGAGAACTCGATCGACGGCACCGCGTCGCGCGACGTCGTCGCGGAGTTCGCGTTCGTCGCCGCGATGCTGGGCGTCGACCTCTCGCGCCTCGCGGAGGAGGTCATCCTCTGGGCGACCAAGGAGTTCGGCTTCGTGCGCCTGCACGACTCCTACTCCACGGGGTCGAGCATCATGCCGCAGAAGAAGAACCCCGACGTCGCCGAGCTCGCGCGCGGCAAGGCGGGCCGCCTCATCGGCGACCTGACGGGCCTGCTCGCGACGCTCAAGGGCCTGCCGCTCGCGTACAACCGCGACCTCCAGGAGGACAAGGAGCCGGTGTTCGACCAGGTCGACACGCTCGAGGTGCTCCTGCCCGCGTTCTCGGGCATGGTCGCGACGCTCGAGTTCGACACCGACCGCATGGCGTCGCTCGCGCCGCAGGGGTTCTCGCTCGCGACGGACGTCGCCGAGTGGCTCGTGCGCGAGGGCGTGCCGTTCCGCGTCGCGCACGAGGTCGCGGGCGCGTGCGTGCGCGCGTGCGAGGAGCGCGGCATCGAGCTGTGGGACCTCTCGGACGACGACCTCGCGTCGATCTCCGAGCACCTCACGCCGGGCGTGCGCGACGTGCTGAGCGTCGAGGGCTCGCTCGCGTCGCGCGACGCCGTGGGCGGCACCGCCCCGGTGCGGGTCGCCGAGCAGCTCGAGGCCGCGAAGGAGCGCTCGGCCGAGTACCGCTTCTGGGCCCAGGACTGACGGCGCCCGTGCCGAGGGTGCGCGCGTGAGCGTCGACCAGGACGTCCTCGCGGACCTCGTGCGTCGCGTGCGCGACGCCGACCCGCGACTCGGCCCGTCGCACGGCCCGGGCAACGGGCCGGCCGGAGAACGCGCGTCGGGCACCCGGCTCGTGGTGATTGACGGGCCCGCCGGCTCGGGCAAGACCACGCTCGCCGCCCAGCTGGGCGAGGCACTGCCCGCACAGGTGCTCCACATGGACGACCTGTACGAGGGCTGGCGCGGGCTCGAGCCCGCGTGGAGCCGCCTGGACGAGTGGGTCCTCGCGCCTCTCGCCGCGGGTCGTCCGGGTCGGTACCGCCGGTTCGACTGGACGCTCGACCGCTTCGCCGAGTGGCACGACGTCGCCCCGGCGCCGTACCTGGTCGTCGAGGGGTGCGGGGCGGGTCGCCGCGAGGCGGACGGCGTGGCCGCGCTGCGCCTGTGGGTCGAGGCCCCGGACGACGTGCGCCTGCGCCGGGGGCTCGACCGGGACGGCGAGGACCAGCGCGCGCACTGGCTCGCGTGGATGCTCGACGAGCGTGAGCACTACGCCCGCAACGCCTCGCGCGAGCGCGCGGACGTCGTGCTCGACGGGTGGGGGAACGTCGTGCGCGCGGCGGACCGATGAGCGCCGGCCGCGACGGCGCGTCCGACGCGCAGGTCGAGGCCGCCCGGTCCGCCTGGGACCGCGCCGTCCGGGCGACCGACGGCCTCGCGGCCGGGGTGACGACGTTCGCCGTCGTGGGCACGGCGACGGCCGTCGTCCTCGCCGCGACCGCCCGCTCGGCGACGCTCTCGACCTGGTTCCTGCTCCCGAGCCGGAGCAGCACCAGGTCGGGAACGTGGTGGGTGTGGGACGTCCCGACCGCCGACGTGTGGTGGATCACCGTGGCCGTCCTGCTGCCGCCCGCGGTCGCGGCGCTCGTCGGTGCGCGGCGGACGCGCCGTCGGCGTGCCGAGATCGAGACGGGGCTGGCCCGCGAGGGCGGACGTCCGCCCGTGGCGGGCTCGCCGGCGTCTCGACCACGACGCGGCGCGCGGAGCGCACCCAGCGCGGCGCAGCGCCGTGCTCGGGAGGCCGCGGCGGCCCGTCGGCGGGTCGTCCGGCAAGGGCGCTGGGTGGAGCGCCGGCGTGCCTACCCGGCACCGCTCGCGCTCGTGAGCGCCGTCGTGGCCGCGACCGCGGGGACGTGGTGGGTCCTCGCCCTCGTCGTCGCCGGGTCCGGCGACGCCGTCCCCGGCCGTCTGCGGAGCCTCGCGGCCGGCTGCTGGGTTCCCGCCACGTGGGTGAGCCTCGCCCTGGTCGCCGTGCTGGCCTGGTACGTGGGTCCGCGTCCGCCGCGGCGGAGCCCGCGCGAGCGCGACGGGGCGTAGATTGCCCACGACGGAAGGTGGTGCGAAGTGACGGACGCCGTGGCGCAGACGACGGGGACCGGGGAGTCCCGCGCCGTCGGACCGTGGGACGTCCCTGCCCGGGGGTGGTACGCGCGCGACGTCCACGAGGTCGCGCGCGACCTGCTCGGGTCGTTCCTCACCCGCCGCAGCGACGCGGGCGACGTCACCCTGCGGATCACCGAGGTCGAGGCGTACGACGGCGAGCGCGACCCGGGGTCGCACGCCTTCCGTGGCCGCACCGAGCGCAATCGCGCGATGTTCGGCGAGCCCGGCCGGCTGTACGTGTACCGGCACCTCGGGCTGCACCACTGCGTCAACGTCGTGTGCGGGCCGGTCGGCAGGGCGTCCGCCGTCCTGCTGCGCGCGGGCGAGGTGACCGACGGCGTCGACCTCGCCCGGTCGCGGCGGCTCGTCGCCGGGAGGTGCGACTCCGACCGCCAGATCGCGCGGGGTCCCGCGCGCCTCGCCGTCGCGCTCGACCTCGACCTGCGCCAGTACGGCGCGGAGCTCACGGACCCCGACGGGGAGCTCGTGCTGCACCGCGCGTCCGGGGGGCCGCTGCGTCCCGCGATCGCGACCGGTCCGAGGGTCGGGGTCGCGGGCGACGGGGGAGACGGCGACCTCTACCCGTGGCGCTCCTGGCTCGCGGGCGACCCCACGGTCTCGGCCTACCGCCGCGTGAGCGCCCGCGCGCGGTGAGCGCCCGCCCGGTGGGCGGTGGACGTCGGACGCCGCGCGGCACGGCAGACTAGGACACGCTGCCGCACGGCAGCACCGGACGTGCCCGGTCCACGGGTACTCGACGAAGGAGCAGAAGTGAGCGACGTTCTCGACGAGCTGCAATGGCGGGGCCTGGTGGCGCAGTCCACCGACGAGGCCGCGCTGCGCGCCGCGCTGGCCGAGGGCCCGATCACGTACTACTGCGGCTTCGACCCGACGGCACCGAGCCTCCACCACGGCCACCTCGTGCAGCTCGTCGTGCTGCGTCACCTCCAGCTCGCGGGCCACCGCGCCGTGGCGCTCGTGGGCGGGGCGACGGGCATGATCGGCGACCCGCGCCAGTCGGGGGAGCGGGTGCTCAACACCAAGGAGACCGTCGCGGAGTGGACCGAGCGGCTGAAGTCGCAGGTGTCACGCTTCCTCGACTTCGAGGGGGACAACCCCGCCCTCCTCGTGAACAACCTCGACTGGATCTCCGAGCTGTCGGCGATCGACTTCCTGCGCGACGTGGGCAAGCACTACCGCCTCGGCACGATGCTCGCGAAGGACACCGTCGCGCGCCGCCTGCGCTCGGAGGAGGGGATCAGCTTCACCGAGTTCAGCTACCAGATCCTGCAGGGGATCGACTTCCTCGAGCTGTACCGCCGGCACGGCGTGTCCCTCCAGACGGGGGGCAACGACCAGTGGGGCAACCTGCTCTCGGGCGTCGAGCTCATCCGCAAGACCGAGGGGGCGGCCGTGCACGTCCTCACGACGCCGCTCATCACCAAGGCCGACGGGACCAAGTTCGGCAAGACGGAGGGCGGGGCGGTCTGGCTCGCGCCCGACATGATGAGCCCGTACGCCTTCTACCAGTACTGGCTCAACGCCGCGGACGAGGACGTGGTGGGCTGGCTGAAGATCTTCACGTTCCGCACGCGCGAGGAGATCGCCGAGCTCGAGACCGCGGTGCGCGAGCGGCCCGGGGCGCGCGAGGCACAGCGCGCGCTCGCGTCGGACGTGACGACGCTCGTGCACGGGGCGGAGGCGACGGCGTCGGTGATCGCCGCGAGCCAGGCCCTCTTCGGCCGGGGCGAGCTCGCCGGCCTGGACGCGGGAACCCTGGGCGCGGCCGTCGCCGAGCTGCCGCGCACGGCGGCGCAGGTGGGCGACGCGGTCGTCGACCTCTTCGCAGCGTCGGGCCTCGTCGCCTCCAAGGCGGCCGCGCGTCGAGCGGTGGCCGAGGGCGGGGCGTACGTCAACAACGTCAAGGTGACGAGCGAGGACGCCGTCCTCGCGGCGGAGGACCTGCTGCACGGGCAGTTCGCCCTCCTGCGCCGGGGGAAGAAGACGCTCGGTGTCGCCGTCGCGGACGGCGCCGCCGGCTGAGCAGCCGAGTCGGCATGAGGACGGAGGGGCCGGACCGCGTCGAGCGGGACCGGCCCCTTCGTCGTCCCGTCGTGGCGGGAGGACCGCGCGACCCGGCCGTCCCGCGCCGCGACGGGGCGACCGCGAACCGAGCGTGGGACGGCGCTGCCGCGGGGGAGAAGGGAGCGCACCACACGGATTTGGCACCCGGTCGGAGCGCGTGTAGTGTTCTCGACGTTCGCCCGGCAGGGAGGAACGGACACCGGTTCTCGATCGCACGAGACGGTGGCTGGTCCCCCGGGCGGTCCCCCTCGAGAAGGACACGGAGCCTCGCGCGCCGTGACATGATCGGGGATGCCGGTTCCCCCGGCTCCCTCCGCTCGGATCACCGAGTTGGAGAGGGCGCTGAGGGTCTGGTATATTAGAGAAGTTGCCCCAAGCGAGGTTCTGCCCGGTCGGGTGGTGCTGAGTTGGTGTGTGTCGGTTGTTTGAGAACTCAACAGTGTGCTTGTTAGTCAATGCCAATTTTTGTCCCTGTGGCATGGCTGATCGTCTTCGCCCGTCGGGTGGGGTGGTTGGTTGTGTCTGGGATTCCTTTGGTT